>NZ_MQSY01000011.1:0-50038 GCF_001921245.1 Aeromonas sp. YN13HZO-058
CCGAAACCAATCAACAGGTTTCGGATTTTTACACATCAGCAGGATCGGTCAATGGATCCTTAACTGATCGGCATTAGGCCACTGGCCCTCTTTTACGTGGGCGCCAGCAATATTTATCAACAGAACAAGGAGAGTGGCATGGTACAAGCAACGGAACCGGGTGGGATGGAGATGAGCCCGAGTCGAGAGTGGGACAAGCAGAGTATCTATCTGCGTCTGCAGGATGGCATCCCCATGGCCTTCTGGGTCAAGGGGGCGCAGGTCTTTCCCCTCGAACCCGGCTCGGCAGGATCGGAATACCGGGGGCATTTTGGCTGGGGGCAGGCCGATGAGGCGACGATGGCCCTGGCGGAGGCGATTGTCGCCAGGCTGGTGGTGGAGGGATTGATCTCGCCCGAGCGGGCAGTGAGCCGTGCGGGTTACCTTCACGACGAAGTGCTGGTCAAACTACCCGCCGGAGAACATTACGATCTGCATCTTAGCTATCTGAGGCTGTTATTTGGTGAGGATGGCGTACCGCGCCCGTGAGTGATGCGGGCTCCTCATCAGTGCTCTGCGAATACCCCATTCCCTTGGCGTGAGAGTATTTTACCTGATTGGCACTTTTATTGCTTTAAGCCAGTCAGCGTCAATGAATTGTCTGGGGATGGAAAATGGAAATAAGTGCAAGCAGCCTGATGCAAGAGATGCAGGCGCTCAAGATTGAAGCAGGCGCAACGCCGCTGGCACAGCCCGGTCGTCCGGTGACATCCGACTTTGGTCAGCTGCTGCAACAGGCGCTGGGCAACGTCAACGAGCTGCAAGGCGCCGCCAATGATCTGCGCACCCGTTTCGACATGGGCGACAAGTCGGTGGATCTGGCCGAGGTCATGATCGCCGGCCAAAAATCTTCCATCGCCTTTGAAGCCACGGTACAGGTGCGCAACAAGATGGTCGATGCCTACAAGACCATCATGAACATGCCGGTATAAGTGATTACTGAACATCATGAACATGTCAGCAATAAGGACATAAATCGTGGCTACTGACCAAAACGGCGATCTGCTGATAAACGATGAGGGCACCGCAGCCCTCGATGAAAATGAGCAGAAGAGTTCGGCGCTGGGATTCCTGTCCAATACCGATGTACTGCGACAAATCACCCTGATCCTGGGGCTTGCCATCTGTCTGGCCATCGCGGTGTTTATCCTGCTGTGGGGCAAGGAGCCGGACATGCGTCCCCTCGGCACCTACACCACCCAGGAGCTGGTCAAGACCCTCGACTTCCTCGATCAGCAGAAGATCCCCTATGAGGTGGATGGCAAGAGCGTGCTGGTCAACGCCGAAAATTACGCCACTATCCAGCTGGCTCTGACCCGTGCCGGTCTCGCCAATGTCGCCGATACCAGCATCGGTGGTGAAGATATCCTGCTGAAAGATTCCAGTTTCGGGGTCAGCCAGCGGATGGAGGGTGAGCGCCTCAAGCTGAGCCGCGAGCGCCAGCTGGCGAGCGCCATCGAGCAGTTCCAGAATGTGGCCAAGGCCCAGGTGCTGCTGGCCATCCCCAAAGACAACGTCTTTGCCCGCAACGAACGCAAACCCAGTGCCACCGTGGTGCTCAACCTGAAAGGGGCGGCGCTGGGGCAGGGAGAGGTGGACTCCATCGTCGACATGGTGGCCTCTGCCGTTCATGGCCTCGAACCGACCCGTGTGACCGTGACCGACCAGAACGGTCGCCTGCTCAACTCCGGCTCGCAAGACCCGGTCTCTGCCCAGACTCGCAAAGAGTTTGCCATGCAGCAGAAGCAGGAGCTGGAATACAAACAAAAAATTGACGCCATCCTGATCCCGGTGCTGGGGGCCGACAACTATACGGCGGAGGTGGATCTCTCCCTCGACTTCTCCCAGCAGGAGCAGACCCGCAAGACTTACAACCCCGACCTGCCTGCGGTGCGCTCCGAAATGACCATGGAAGAGAACAGCGCCAATGGCAGCAGCGGTGGCGTGCCCGGCGCCCTCTCCAACCAGCCGCCAGCGGCGTCCAACATTCCCGAGCAGGCCACCGGTGGCGATGGCGCAGGGGCGGCTTCTTCCGGCCGTTCCCGCAAAGAGGCGACCCGCAACTTTGAACTGGATACCACCGTCAGCCATACCCGTCGCCAGATGGGCGGCATTCGCCGCATGACCGTCTCGGTCGCGGTAGACTATAAATCAGTGCCCGGTGCCGACGGGGCCGTGACCCGCGAAGCGCGCAGTCAGGCAGAGATCGATACCTTGCGTCGTCTGCTGAGCGGCGGTCTTGGCTTTGATGTGACCCGTGGTGATACCCTTGAGGTGGTCGCCATTCCGTTCAATCGTCCCGAGCTGGAAACCGTTGCCGACTTGCCGATTTATGATCAGCCCTGGTTCTGGCGTGCGGTGCGCATTGCCGCCTCGGTACTGGTGATCATCGTCTTGATCGTGACCGTGGTTCGTCCCATGCTCAAGCGACTGCTCTATCCGGATGCCAAACCGGAAGGGGAACTGGATTTTGACAACCACACCGTACTGGGTGGCGACGACGAGTTAAGCCTGCTGTCAGCCCAGGTCGAGAACGATCAGGTATTCGGTGTACGCGATGGTCAGCTCAAGCTGCCTGATCTGCACCGTGACGAAGACTTGCTCAAGGCGGTCCGTGCGCTGGTAGCGAACGAGCCGGATCTGGCCGCTCAGGTCATTAAAGAATGGGTAACGAACAAAGATGCCTGAAGAAAAGAAGAGCCAGGTTACCGGCAATGACATCACCGACAGTCAGCGCCAGATCCTCGACCAGATGTCGGGGATGGAGATGGCTGCGGTGCTGATGCTGAGCCTCAATGAAGAGGATGCCGCCCAGATCTTCCGTCATCTCGAGCCCAAGCAGGTGCAGCGGCTCGGTATGTCGATGGCCTCCATGTCCGACTTCAGTCACGATCGGGTGGCGGCGGTGCACCGTCAATTCATCGACGATATCCAGAAGTACACCAACATCGGTATCGGCAGCGAAGACTTCGTGCGCAAGGCGCTGGTGGCGGCCCTTGGCGAGGACAAGGCGAGCAACCTGGTGGACCAGATCATTCTCGGTTCCGGCGCCCGCGGCCTCGATTCGCTCAAGTGGATGGATGCCCGTCAGGTGGCCAGCATCATCCAGAACGAACACCCGCAGATCCAGACCATAGTGCTCTCCTATCTGGAGCCGGAGCAGTCCGCCGAGATCCTGAGCCAGTTCCCGGAGCAGGTGCGCCTCGATCTGGTGATGCGTATCGCCAACCTCGAAGAGGTGCAACCGGCGGCACTGCAAGAGTTGAACGACATCATGGAGAAACAGTTCGCCGGTGCGGCCGGTGCCCAGGCAGCCAAGATGGGCGGCCTGAAGGCAGCCGCCAACATCATGAACTACCTGGATACCAACATCGAAGGCCAGTTGATGGACTCTATCCGCGAGTCGGACGAAGAGATGAGCCAGCAAATCCAGGATTTGATGTTCGTGTTCGAAAACCTCATCGATGTGGACGACCGCGGCATCCAGACCATGCTGCGGGAAGTGCCGGGGGATCTGCTGCAACGCGCCCTCAAGGGCTCCGACGATCAGATGCGCGAGAAGATCTTCAAGAACATGTCCAAACGGGCGGCCGAAATGCTGGCGGACGATCTGGAGGCCATGGGGCCGATCCGGGTTTCCGAAGTGGAAGCAGCCCAGAAAGAGATCCTCTCCATCGCCCGCCGTCTGGCGGATGCTGGCGAGATCATGCTGGGTGCCGGTGGCGGCGAGGAGTTCCTCTAAGCCATGGCCCATAAACAGAATCACGATGCCAAACCCGCATCGGGCAGTGGCGAGGAGCCGCGCAAAGCATGAACAACAAACTGCGTGGTTATGTGCGCCCAGAGGGCGATGATGCCCAGGTAGAGACCTGGGGCTGGCCCGAGATGGCCGTCGAGGTGGAGCCGGGTGCGCCCACCAATGCCCTCGGCCTGGCCCCTGACTGGTATCAGCAGGAAGAGGAGGTGGTGGAGCCGGAGCCCGAACAGGAGCCGACCCCGAGTATCACCGCCGAAGAGCTCGAAGCGATCCGTCAGGCTGCCTGGGAAGAGGGAATGGCCGAGGGGCGCGAGTCCGGTTATGCCAAGGGAATGGAAGAGGGCAAGCTGGAAGGATTGCAACAGGGCCACTCTGCCGGTCTCGAACAGGGACGCGAGGAGGGGTTGGCCATGGGTCGCGAGCTGGTGGAGCAGGAGATCGCCCACTGGCAGGGGCTCGCCGCCCGCCTTGCCAATCCGCTCAATGAGCTGGATCAGGCGGTGGAGCAGCAGCTGGTCTCGCTGGTGATGCAACTGGCCCGCGCGCTCATTCGTCACGAGGCAGAGACCTCGCCGCGCATTTTGCTGGAGGCGCTTAAAGAGGGGCTGGCGTTGCTGCCTGCCGCCGAGCAGGGGGTGACCCTGATGCTGCATCCCGATGATATCGCACGAGTCGAGCAGGCATTTGGCGCCGAAGAGTGTGCCAGGCGCCACTGGCGACTGCAGAGCGATCCTACCCTCTCCCCCGGCGATCTGCAACTGGCGACCGAGCTATCCAGCATCGATTTGACCCTCTCCGGGCGCATCGATCAGCTGCTGCGCAACTTCTTGCGGGACAATGCGTCGCAGAATCCGGCTTCGCAGGACGCACGCCCATAACCGATGCCGGACGTTGCTGTCCGGCTGCACTTTTTAGTTCCCAGGAGGCCAGATGAGCGGCTCGCTACTGAACCGGTTGCAAGGGTACAAGGTACGCGACAGCGCCCCCAAACCGCCGGTTGCCGGCAAATTGACCCGGGTGGTGGGGCTGACCCTCGAAGCCATCGGCTGCCGCGCCGCCATCGGTGCGCTCTGCCGCATCGATACCCAGGACGGCATGCTGGAAGCAGAAGTGGTGGGCTTCTCCGGCGATCGCCTGTTTCTGATGCCGAGTGAACAGCTCAAGGGGGTGATCCCCGGTGCCCGGGTGGTGCCCATCACCGAAGAGCACGGCATTCCGGTTGGCATGAACCTGCTTGGCCGGGTCATCGACGGCATCGGCCAGCCACTCGATGGCCTCGGCCCCATTATCTCTTCCCAGACCGTGCAGTTTGCCCAGCACCGCATCAACCCGCTCTCTCGCCGCCCGATCCATCAGCCGATGGACGTGGGGGTTCGCGCCATCAATGCCGTGCTGACGGTAGGGCAGGGCCAGCGGATGGGGCTGTTTGCCGGTTCCGGTGTTGGTAAATCGGTGCTGCTTGGCATGATGACCCGCGGCTCGGTGGCGGATGTGGTAGTGGTCGGCCTCATCGGTGAACGGGGCAGGGAAGTGAAAGAGTTTATCGAAGACATTCTGGGAGAGGAGGGGCGTGCCCGCTCCGTGGTGGTGGCGGCCCCCGCCGATGCCTCGCCGCTGATGCGTCTCAAGGGGTGTGAAACGGCGCTGGCCATCGCCGAGTATTTCCGCGATCAGGGGCTTAACGTGCTGCTCTTGATGGATTCCCTGACCCGTTACGCCCAGGCCCAGCGTGAAATCGCACTGGCGGTGGGCGAGCCGCCAGCGACCAAGGGCTATCCACCGTCGGTATTTGCCAAATTACCGGCGCTGGTGGAGCGGGCGGGTAACGGCAGTGATGGCCAGGGCTCCATCACCGCCTTCTTCACCGTCTTGACCGAGGGGGATGACCTGCAAGATCCCATCGCCGATGCGGCGCGGGCGATCCTCGATGGCCACATAGTTCTGTCGCGCGAGCTGGCCGATGCGGGTCACTATCCGGCCATCGACATCGAGAAGTCCATCAGCCGGGTCATGCCCATGGTCACTTCGCCGGAACATATGGATTTGGCGCGCACCCTCAAGCAGTTCTACTCCCTTTATCAGCAGAACCGGGACCTCATCACCATCGGCGCCTACAGTCAGGGCTCCGATCCGCGCATCGACCGCGCCATCATTCAAAAACCCTATCTGGATCAGTTCTTGCAGCAGGGTATGCGCGAGGTCATTCACTACGATGATGGCCTGCAAGCCTTGCAGATGGTGGCGATGCCATTGATGCGCTGATGATGGTCGGTAACAGAGGGGTCGACGATGAGTAGAGGGCTGGTATTGTTGGCCGAGCGGTTGGTGGAGGCGGAGCAACAGTGTGCGCTGGCGCTGGTGAAGGCGCAGCAGGATCTCAAGCTGTTCATGGATCAGCAAAATGCCCTCAACCAGTACCGCCAGATCTATCACCAGCAGTGGACCGATCGTGGCTTGCAGGGGATCTCGCCCCAGCAAAACAGCCAGTATCACGCCTTTATCAACAAGCTCGAACAGGCGGCGACCCAGCAGTACGAAGGGGTGCTGCAGGTGCGTCAGGCGCTGGAGCTGCGCCGTGAAGAGTGGCTGGCGGCCCAGCAGCGGCGCAAGGCGGTAGAGCTTCTGCTGGAGAAGCAGGCGAGCCGCGAGCAGCAGAAAGCCCAGCGTCAGGAGCAGAAGATGCTGGATGAGTACGCCATGTTGCGGCGCTTTCATCAATCTGGCCTGTAACTTGCTTTGATCTGGACATTGTCGGCGGCCATCTCTTTGGGGGCCACCAGAATTCAGGGATCCCATCATGATGCAGACACTGTTGACACAAACGCCTTCGGCTCCGGCCAACGGGTTGGACAAAGCTCCTCTGAGTGGTTCCGTCGAGAGCAAAAGCATCGATGGGGGGGCGGGCAGCGACAGCAAGGGGGATTTCGCCACCCTGATTGCCAAAGCCCAGAACAGCGAACAGGGCGCCGCCGAGGCCAGTCAGGGCGATAACAATGTCCGATCAGCCAAATCTTTGGCGACCGAGAGCACCTCTCCCAAAGAGGAGGTCAGCAAGGAGCAGGATCCTGACACCGACAGTAAGGTTGAAGAGGTTCCCGCCACCGACTTTCTGCTGCGTCTGCAAGACTCCCTCAAGCTCGATACCTCGCTAGTGACGCCCCAGCTGGCGGTGGCTGCCCAACAGAGCACCACCGCGGTAGACGGCAATCCGTTGCCGCAAGAGAGTGAGCAGGAGAGCATTGCGCTGGATGAAAGCGAGCCAGCCCCTGCCGCAGCCGGGATCGCCCGCCAGCTTGCCGGTCAGACCGGGGCGCAATCGCCGTTGGCCACAACCGCCCAATCGACACCTGAAACCACCGTATCGTCCTCCTCGGCGCGAGTGGTGGTGCAGGGCGACGCATCCTCCGCCGTTCTCTCCCCCGCGGCCCTCTCCCCTGAGGGAGAAAAGGCCGCGACCACTGCGGATGAGCCGTCCGGGGAAAAAGCCTCTGCCAAGGGAGAAACCCCCGCGGATGGCAAGCACACCAAGCCCCTCACGGGGGCAGAACGAATGGCCCAGCTGGCCAAGGTGCTGCCGGTCGATGAGTCGGCCAGTACCACCAAACCTGCGGAGTCACTCGCAACAAAAGAAGCTGGCGACAGCAAATCCGACCCCGCAGCCAGCAGCGCCGCCAAACCCGCTGAGTCACTCGCAACAAAACAAACGGACGACAGTAAATCCGACTCCGCAGCCAGCAGCGCCGTGACCGGCAAGGGACAGACGGCGCAAGCCGCGACTCAGGGGGCTGCGCTCAAGGCATTCAGCGAGGGGCTCAAGCAACCTGATGCGGGCACCGTAACCACTGCCACCACCGCAGAGGGCAGTGGTGCGGCTGGTAAGGGGACAGAAAAGAGTGCCACCGAGGGAAGCCAGCAGCCAGCCACTACCACAGTAGCCAATCAAGGTTCGGCGCAGGTGACAACGGCGCAAAGTGCCGCAGCCCAGAGCAGCGTGACGTCAAATACCACGACTCAGGCCGATAGCGCTGCCACCCCGGTGATGGTGGCGCCGCAGCAGATGTTGGCGCAGGCCGAATCTCAGGGGCCGCAAGCGCCGCTGTCGACCATTTCAGCCGGTATCAAGCAGATGGAAGTGACGGGCACCGACGAGGTGCGCAAAGCGGTTCAGCTGGAGGTGAAACCGAAGGCCGGTGAGGCGGAGAAGAGTCTTGTGGCTACGACATCGAGCAGCGAGAGCAGCCAGAGCCAGACTGTACAACATGGCCAGAACAGCCAGCCCCAATCCCAGGTGGCCGACAGCCGGGCGCCCGCCGCCGAGGGCACGTTGCGCCGTGAACCGCAGAATTTACCCCATTTGAAACTGGCCAGTCAGGAAGCGCCTGCCGAATTGCACCAGAAGGTCAACGTAATGCTGGCCGAGAAACTGCAACAGGCGGAAATTCAGCTCGACCCCCTCGGCCTTGGCAAGATGAAGATCCAGATCCAGATTGGAGCCGACAGCCAGGCCAACGTCCATTTCGTGGTACAACATGGACAGACTCGCGAGATGCTGGAGCAGGCGATGCCCCGTCTGCGTGACATGCTGGCGGGGCAGGGGATCCAGCTTGGCCAGACGCAGGTTCAACAGCAGTCGCAGCAACAGCAACAACAGGGTCAGCCTACCTTTAGCGGGCAGGGGCAGCAGGGTCAGAGTGGCGGTCAGTCACATGCCGGTAACGGGCTGGTTGAGGGGGAACCCACCACTGCCAACCTCAGTTTGCTGGTGGAATCGACAAACGGTTCCGGAATTGATTTCTATGCTTGATGCAATCCCGAGTAAGTTTATGATATCGAACAAGTTTGAGACTAGGGTGGACAAGGGATGGCTGACGATAACGAGTTGACGCTAAAAGACCCGGCCGCGGGCAAGAAAAAGAAGCTGATCATTATCATTGCCCTGGCGGTTATTTTGCTGGGCGGTGGCGGTGCTGGCGCCTTCCTGATGCTCTCCGGTTCGGAAAAACCGCCCGCTGAAGCGGCGGAGGGCGCAGAGGGCAAGCCCAAGGTGGAAGCGCCTCAACCCTCCCTGTATGTGGGGATGCCGCGACCCTTTGTCTTTAACGTCGCGGGTGCCCAGCGGGATCGACTGGTGCAGATCAAGATCCAGCTGATGGTGCGCGGTGCTGCCGACGAGACGCTGGCCAAACAGAATATTCCCCTGATTGAAGGCACTTTGCTGCGGGTATTCAGTGCAGCCAGTGCCGAACAGCTGATGACCTTCGAAGGTAAAGAGAAGCTGCGCAAGGATTCACTGGAAGAGTGCCGTCGGGTGCTCAAGGACCTGGTCTCTTCCCCCGTTATCGAACAAGTGCTGTTTACCGGCTTTGTGATGCAGTAGGTGGAAGCGTGAGCGATCTGTTAAGTCAGGACGAAATTGATGCCCTCTTGCACGGTGTCGATGATGTCGAAGAGGAAGAGATAGGCTCGGCGGGGGATCCCGGCGTTGCCCAGTTTGACTTCTCCTCCCAGGACCGCATCGTCCGTGGTCGCATGCCGACGCTGGAGCTGGTGAACGAACGTTTCGCTCGCCACATGCGGATCAGCTTGTTCAACATGATGCGTCGCACCGCCGAGGTCTCCATCAACGGCGTGCAGATGCTCAAATTTGGCGAGTATGTCCATACCCTGTTTGTACCGACCAGTCTCAACATGGTGCGCTTCCGCCCGCTCAAGGGGACGGCGCTCATCACCATGGAGGCCCGGCTGGTCTTCATCCTGGTGGAGAACTTCTTCGGTGGCGATGGCCGTTATCACGCCAAGATTGAAGGGCGCGAGTTCACCCCGACCGAGCGGCGGATCATCCAGATGCTGCTCAAACTGGTGTTCGAGGATTACAAGGATGCCTGGGCGCCGGTGATGGATGTGGGCTTCGAGTATCTCGACTCGGAAGTGAACCCGGCGATGGCCAACATCGTCAGCCCGACTGAGGTGATCGTGGTCAGCTCGTTCCACATTGAGCTCGATGGCGGTGGCGGCGACTTCCACGTGGCGATGCCCTACTCCATGCTGGAGCCGATCCGCGAACTGCTGGATGCCGGTGTGCAGAGTGACAAGGGTGATACCGACGTGCGCTGGAGCAAGGCGCTGCGTGACGAAATCATGGACGTCAAGGTAGAGCTGCGCGCCAAGCTGCTGGAGACCGAACTTACCCTGCGTGAACTGATGGAGCTGCGACCCGGCGATATCATCCCGGTCGAGATGCCGGAAAATCTGCTGGTCTATGTGGAAGATTTGCCCACCTTCCATGCCAAGATGGGCCGCACCAAGGACAATGTGGCGCTCAAGATCACCGACAAACTCAAGCGCCCGGAAGGGGTCAAGACAGAGATGCATCTGGTGACCCGCGGCGGGGTACGAATTGATGGCGAGGCCGAGCTGGAAGAGCTCGAGCGCAGCATAGAAGATCAACAGCGATAATCGACGGTTTATTGCGGTAAACGGTCACGAAGTAGCATAAGGAAACAAGATGAGCGGAACTGAGGAAGAGGATTTGATGGCTGATGCCTGGGCTGCGGCGCTGGAAGAACAGGTGATTGCTGAAGCCAAGCCAGCCCCGCTTGAGGAGCTGACCGACGATGCCCCCATCAGTGCCGAGGAGCGACGCAAGCTCGACACCATTCTCGATATCCCGGTCACCATTGCCATGGAAGTGGGCCGCAGCCAGATCAGCATCCGCAACCTGCTGCAGTTGAACCAGGGTTCGGTGGTGGAGCTGGATCGCGTTGCAGGCGAGCCGCTGGACGTATTGGTCAACGGTACCCTGATCGCTCACGGCGAGGTGGTGGTGGTGAACGACAAGTTCGGTATTCGCCTGACCGACGTCATCAGCCAGATTGAACGGATCAAGAAGCTCAAATGACGCGCCTCCTGTTGTTATTGCTGCCTGTTCCGGCCTTTGCCGAGACAGTGGCATCCACCAATGCGCCCAGTCTGAGCTCCTGGTTGCTCTCCAGTCTGATGGTGATCGGCCTCATTCTGGTGCTGGGTTTTCTGCTCAAGAAGAGCAAGCTGGCGACCGCCATGGGCGGGGGGCAGATGCGGGTCATCGCCTCGTTGCCGGTGGGTTACAAAGAGAAGCTGCTGGTGGTCAAGGTAGGGGAACAGCAGTTGCTGGTCGGCGTAACGCCGCAGCAGGTCAACTTCCTCTATCGACTGGAACAGCCGTTGGATGAAAATCAGCAGCAGGCGTTTTCACAGCAGCTTGGCAAATTGATGGGCAAGCATGAAAAAAGCTAACGGCTTATTGCTGAAAACAGGGCTGCTGGTCGGCCTGCTGATCCCACTGTTCTGCTCTTGGCCCGCGCTGGCACAGGACGCCATGTCGGCGGTGACCGTCAAGACCATGGGGGATGGCTCTCAGGAGTACAGCCTGACCCTGCAAGTGCTGGCGCTGATGACTGCGCTCTCCTTCTTGCCGGCCATGGTGATCATGATGACCTCGTTTACCCGCATCATAGTGGTGCTGGGTATCTTGCGTCAGGCGATCGGTTTGCAACAGAGCCCCTCCAACCAGGTGCTGATCGGCATCGCCCTGTTCATGTCGTTCTTCATCATGTCGCCGGTGCTGGATCGCATCAATGATGAAGCGTTGCAGCCCTATCTGGCCGAGACCATTCAGGCAAAAGAGGCGCTGGAGCGGGCCGAGTTGCCCATCCACCAGTTCATGTTGGCCCAGACCCGGATCAAGGATCTCAACACCTTTATGGAGATCGCCAACGTACAGGTGGATAAACCGGCCGATGTGCCGTTGCGGGTGCTGATCCCTGCCTTTGTCACCAGCGAGCTGAAAACCGCCTTCCAGATTGGTTTTATGCTGTTCTTGCCGTTCCTGGTCATCGATCTGGTGGTGGCCAGTATTCTCATGGCGATGGGGATGATGATGCTCTCGCCGATGATCGTCTCGCTGCCCTTCAAGCTGATGCTGTTTGTGATGGTGGATGGCTGGAACCTTATTCTGGGGTCGCTGGCCAACAGTTTCGGACTGGGTGCCGGTTAGCCGGTCGAGCGCAAGGAGCCCGAACATGAGTCCTGAAACCTTTGTCGACGTCTTTCGTGAGGCGCTCTGGCTGGTGACCATCATGGTGTGCGCCGTGATCCTGCCCAGCCTGATGATTGGCTTGGTCGTTGCCATCTTTCAGGCTGCGACCTCCATCAACGAACAGACCCTGAGCTTTCTGCCCCGTCTCATCGTGACGCTATTTGCGCTGGGGGCGGGCGCTCACTGGGGCTTGCAGAGTCTGATGGACTTCTTCGTGCTGATGGTGAACCAAATCCCCGAGGTGGTGGGATGACCTACACAACCGCTCTGATCATGGAGTGGTTGTCTTCGATCCTCTGGCCACTGGCGCGGGTGAGCAGTCTGCTGATGGTGATGGCGGTGTTTGGTAGTCGCCTCGCCCCTGCGCGGGTACGGATGGGGCTGGCTTTGGCCATCACCTTTCTGATCGCCCCGTTGCTTCCGAAAATGCCCCCTATCGAGCTCTTCTCTGCCGGCAGTTTTCTGGTATTGGGCCAGCAGCTACTGATCGGTATTGCCCTTGGTCTGATGACCCAGTTTCTGATGGAGAGCTTCGTGATGGCCGGTCAGGTCATCGCCATGCAAACTAGCCTCGGCTTTGCCACCCTGGTGGATCCGATGAATGGCCAGTCGGCCCCCGTGGTGGGTCAATTCTATCTGATGCTGGCGACCCTGGTGTTTCTGGCGCTGGATGGCCATCTGGTGATGCTGCGGCTGGTGATCCTCAGCTTTGAAACCTTGCCGGTGTCGGACGCTGGACTCACTTTACCGGCCATCCGTACCCTGATCGGTTTTCTCGGAGTGATGTATCAGGCCTCACTGGTGATGGCCCTTTCTGCCATCGTCGCCCTGCTGCTGATCAACTTCGCTTTTGGCGTCATGACCCGGGCGGCGCCGCAGCTCAACATTTTCAGTATCGGTTTTGCGGTCAGCATGATGTCGGGTCTGCTGATCCTCTGGCTCACTATCGGCGGGTTCCTCGGCCACTTCGACATCATGTGGGAGCGGGTGCAGGAGGTCAGCTGCGAGCTGATCAACACCCAGTGCTTCGGGGGCGCTCATGGCTGATACCGACCAGGAACGTACCGAACAACCCACGGGCAAACGACTGCAACAGGCCCGTGAAAAAGGGCAGATTGCACGTTCAAAAGAGTTGGGAACCGCCAGCGTTTTGCTCTCGGCGGTATTTGGCCTGCTGATGCTCAAGGGCTCGCTGGCGACAGCCATGATCAAGGTCGTCACCATGGGCTTTACCCTGGATCGGGAGCAGGCTTTCGATCCCAATGCCATGATCGCCATGTTGCCGGCGCTGCTGGGGGAACTGGTGCTTCCGCTGGGGCTGTTGTTCGCGCTGGTGGCGATTGCCGCTTTTATCGGCAACACCCTGATGGGGGGGATGAACTTCTCCACCGAAGCCATGATGCCCAAGATGAGCAAGTTGAGTCCGCTCAGTGGCCTCAAGCGGATGTTCGGGGTGCAGTCGTTGATCGAGTTGGTCAAGTCCATCGCCAAGGTGGTGTTCATCACCCTGTTTGCCTGGTGGATGTTATCCAGCCAGTTCAATCACCTGCTCAACCTCTCCATGGAGGGATTTCCCGGCGGCATTATCGATGCGCTGGAGCTTTTTCTCTGGATGCTGATCATCCTCTGCTGCGCCCTGCTTCCCATCGTGGCCATCGATGTGCCGTTCCAGCAGTGGAATCACATGCGTCAGCTCAAGATGACCAAGCAGGAGGTGAAGGACGAGTTCAGGGACAGCGAAGGCAAGCCCGAGGTAAAAGGCAAGATCCGCCAGTTGCAGATGCAGATGGCGATGCGCCGGATGATGGGCGATGTGCCCAAGGCCGATGTGGTGATCACCAACCCTACCCACTACTCGGTGGCGCTCAAGTATGATGCGAGCAAACCCGGTGCCGCGCCCAAGGTCGTGGCCAAGGGCACTGATGAAATTGCAATGAAGATCAGGGAGATAGCCAGAGAGTACGAGATCCCGATCATGCCGTCACCGGCCTTGACCCGGGCTATCTTCCATTCAACCGAGCTGGGCCACGAGATCCCGGAAGGGCTGTTTGCGGCAGTTGCCCAGGTGCTTGCTTATGTCTTCCAGCTCAAGAAATTCCGCCGTGGTCAGGGGCGTCGTCCCCAGCCGCTGGCCAAGGATCTCCCCATCCCGACCGAATATCGCAAATGACAAAGTTCTGACGTAGTCAAAATAAATCCATTGTATTTCAATATCTTGTATTGTTGGCTTGATGTTTGCTTTAATCTGGCACCAGCAGGTTGAAATTGAGAAGCGCGATGGAATTCAAGGCAGTATTGGGCCAGTTCAAAGAGTACCGGGGAGTATTGGGCAAAGGCCTTGGTACCCCTCTGCTGGTATTGGCTGCGCTCGGCATGGTGGTGTTGCCCATCCCGCCGTTGATGCTGGATGTGCTCTTCTCCTTCAACATTGCCCTCTCCATCGTGATACTGCTGGTGGCCGTCTATACCCGGCGTCCCCTCGAATTTGCTGCCTTCCCGACCGTATTGCTGCTCGCTACCTTGCTGCGGTTGGCGTTGAACGTCGCCTCGACCCGGGTGGTGTTGCTGGAAGGTCATAATGGTACTGCCGCTGCGGGCCATGTGATCGAGGCGTTCGGTAATGTGGTGATCGGCGGCAACTATGCGGTCGGCATCATCGTCTTTACCATCCTGATGATCATCAACTTTGTGGTGATCACCAAGGGTGCCGGGCGGATCGCGGAAGTGAGTGCCCGTTTTACCCTTGATGCGATGCCGGGCAAACAGATGGCTATCGATGCCGATTTGAACGCCGGTCTCATCAATCAGGAAGATGCGAAGAAGCGTCGTCAGGATGTGACCCAGGAAGCCGACTTTTACGGCTCCATGGACGGTGCCTCAAAGTTTGTCAAAGGGGATGCCATCGCGGGCATCATGATCCTCTTTATCAACATCATCGGTGGCTTCATCATCGGGATGATGCAGCACCAGCTGACCTTCAGCGAGTCTGCCGAGATCTATACCCTGCTGGCCATCGGTGATGGTCTGGTGGCGCAGATCCCCTCCCTGCTGCTCTCCATCGCCGCCGCCATCATAGTGACCCGTCAGAATACCGATCAGGACATGGGAACAGCGGTACTGGGTCAGCTGTTTGACAATCCCAAGGCGCTGATCATCTCTGCCGGCATTCTGCTGATGATGGGGCTGGTGCCGGGGATGCCGCATTTTGCCTTCCTGAGTCTGGGGGCTCTCTCGGCCGCCGGAGCCTGGTGGCTGCTGCGCCGCGAGAAACTGGCGGCAGCCAAAGCGGCCAAGGGCGAGCTGTTGCCTGCCACTGCCGAACAGCCTCATGAGCAGAAAGAGCTGAGTTGGGATGATGTGATGCCGGTGGACATCATCGGGCTTGAAGTCGGCTATCAGCTGATTCCGCTGGTGGATCGCAATCAGGGTGGTGAACTGCTCAACCGGATCAAAGGGGTACGCAAGAAACTCTCGCAAGAGCTGGGCTTTCTGGTCCCGGCCGTGCACATTCGCGACAATCTGGATCTGGCGCCAAACCAATATCGCATCACTTTGATGGGGGTCAGTACCGGCGAGGCCAATGTCTACCATGATAAAGAGATGGCCATCAATCCGGGGCAGGTGTTCGGCCAGATCCAGGGGATAGCCACCCGCGATCCCGCCTTCGGGCTGGAAGCGGTCTGGGTTGCCAAGGAGATGGTCTCTCAGGCGCAGACGCTGGGTTATACGGTGGTTGATACCGCGACCGTGGTGGCTACCCATCTAAGCCAGATCCTGACCAACCATGCTGCTCTGTTGCTGGGGCATGACGAGGTACAACAGCTGCTGGACATGATTGGCAAACATCAGAGCAAGCTGGTCGAAGGGCTGGTGCCGGAAGTGATCAGCATGGGTAACCTTGTGAAGGTATTGCAGAATTTGCTCAATGAAGGCGTGCCAATCCGCGATATGCGCACTATCCTGCAGACCCTGGTTGAATACGCGCCGCGCAGTCCGGATCCGGAAGTGCTCACCGCCGCTTGCCGGATTGCCCTGCGTCGCCTGATTGTGCAGGAGATTGCAGGCCCGGATCCTGAGCTGCCGGTGATTACCTTGGCGCCGGAATTGGAACGTATATTGCATCAATCCCTGCAGGCAGGTGGCGGTGATGGTGCCGGTATTGAACCGGGCTTGGCGGAGCGGATGCAGCGCTCACTGGTGGAGGCCACACAGCGGCAAGAGTTGGAAGGTCAACCTGCCGTGCTGCTGACATCGGGGATCTTGCGCAATACCCTGGCCAAGTTTGTGAAGAATGCCATTCCTGGATTGCGCGTTCTGTCTTATCAGGAAGTGCCCGACGACAAGCAAATTCGCATCGTCAGTGCGGTGGGGCAGAACTAGTTAGCGGAGACGACGGGTGAAGATTAAGCGGTTTTTTGCCAAGGACATGCGAACGGCTCTGGCCGAGGTCAAGGAGACTCTCGGGCCTGACGCCGTCATCATGTCCAACAAAAAAGTCACCGGAGGGGTAGAGATAGTCGCCGCAGTCGATTATCAATCCCAGGTTCCGGGGCCCAAAGATGCGCCGGTTCGCCGTCAGCTGAACGATGAGAGCGTCAATATTTCGTCTGCCGCTCGGCAGATGATCCGTCCCGAGCCGACTCCGGCGAAGGAGCAGAACGAACATTATGCCGATACCCTGGCTGCCTTGCTGGCGCGCCAGCAGAAGCTCAAGCCGGGCAGTGCTGCGCCAATGGGCAACACCCAATCGGCCGGTCTGGCTGCTGCCAATGCCGCGCCCAGAACCTTGGCCGAACAGGGGCAGTGGGGCGCAGCCCCGGAACCTGCCAAGCCCAAGGCCAGGGTTGCCTCCGGCCAGCGTGCTCCTCAACCTGCCCAGCGGGATCAGGAGATGGAGGGGATGCGCAAGGAGATGGCCAGCATCCGCAAATTGCTGGAGCACCAGATTTCCGGTCTGATGTGGCAAGAGGTGGAGCGCCGCGAACCGATGCGGGCCCTGCTGATCAAGGAACTCAAAAAGCTCGGCTTTGACGATGCGTTTGCCGATCAACTGGCGGGCCTCATCCCCGAGGACATGTCCATCCATCAGGCCATGGCCCAGTTGGCCGAGGTGCTGACGGCCCAGCTCAAGATCAGCGAGGACGAGATTTTGCGTCAGGGTGGCGCGGTTGCGCTGCTTGGCCCGACCGGGGTGGGCAAAACCACTACCATCGCCAAGCTCGCGGCCCGTTTCGCCATGAAGTATGGCGCCGAGCAGGTGGCGCTGATCACCACCGATAACTACCGGATCGGTGCTCATGAACAGCTGCAGACCTATGGCCGCATCATGGGTTGCCCGGTACGCCAGGTGCGTGATGCCGAAGAGTTGGCCAATGCGCTTTATCAGTTCCGCCATCGTCGGCTGGTACTTATCGATACGGCCGGGGTGGGTCAGCGGGATATCCGCCTGACCGAGCAACTCGATACCCTGGTCAAAAATGCCAAGGTGCGGATCCGCAGTTATCTGGTGATGTCGGCGACCTCCCAGCGTCGGGTGATGCAGGAGGCGGTGGACCATTTCCGGCGTATTCCATTAAGCGGCTGCATACTTACCAAATTGGATGAAAGTCTGAATCTGGGCGAAGTGATTAACGTGTGTATCCAGAATGCTTTGCCCATTAGCTATATCACTGACGGACAAAGAGTTCCGGAAGATATTCAGGTTGCCAATGCGGCGCAGCTCGTCGGAGCGGCCATGGGCTCGCTGGAGCGAGAAACAGATGAGCCCTATTTCTGGGGCGCAGGCTTTGGCGAGGCCGAAGATTCGGAGTTTTATGAGTAACATGTATATGGATCAGGCGAGTGGTCTGCGCAAAATGCGTCAAAACAATCGAGTAAAAGTAATCGCCGTGTCCGGTGGCAAAGGTGGCGTGGGCAAAACCAACGTGACCCTGAACGTGGCCGGAGCCATGGCAGCCCAAGGCAAGCGGGTGATGGTACTGGATGCCGACCTGGGTCTGGCGAACGTCGACGTCATGCTGGGGCTGCGGGTTCATCGCAACCTCTCTCACGTGCTGGCCGGTGAATGCACCATCGACGACATCATCGTCGAAGGCCCCTACGGCATGATGATCGTGCCTGCGACCTCGGGCACCCAGTCGATGGTCGAGCTTTCGCCGGTGCAGCATGCCGAGCTTATCCGCGCCTTCAGCGAAATGAAGACTCAGGTCGACATTCTGATGGTGGATACGGCGGCGGGTATCTCCGACATGGTGCTGAGCTTCACCCGTGCCGCTCAGGACATCATGGTGGTGGTCTGTGACGAGCCAACCTCCATCACAGATGCTTACGCACTCATCAAGATCCTCTCCAAGGATCACGGCGTGTTCCGCTTCAAGGTGGTGGCCAATATGGTGCGCAGCCTGCGCGAAGGGCAGGAGCTCTTTGCCAAGCTGACCCGGGTCACGGATCGTTTCCTCGACACCTCGCTGGAACTGGTTGCCTGTGTGCCTTACGACACCAATCTGCGTGCGGCCGTGCGGAAGCAAAAACTGATTGTCGAGGCGTTTCCCAAGTCGCCGGCCGCGCTGGCGTTCCGTGCCCTTGCCAACAAGGCGGCGAGCTGGCCGGTTCCCAACCAGCCGGGTGGCCATTTGGAGTTTTTCCTGGAAAATTTGTTGCAGAAACCGGCCACAACACAGGAAGGTTCCCGTGAATAAAGCCCAAGCGTACTTGCGTCATCAGGATTCCTACGTGCTGGTGGAGCGTCATGCTCCCCTGGTCAAGCGGATTGCCCAGCATTTGTTGGCTCGCCTGCCCAGCAGTGTCTTGCTGGATGACCTGATCCAGGCAGGTATGATTGGGCTGCTTGAAGCCTCCCGTAACTTTGACGGCAGCAAGGGTGCCAGTTTCGAGACGTATGCCGGGATCCGCATCCGTGGCGCCATGCTGGATGAGATCCGGCGTGGTGACTGGGTACCCCGCTCAGTGCATCGCAACAGCCGGGCTATCGCAGAAGCGATCGAGAATGTCGAACAGGCTCATGGGCGTGACGCGCGAGATACCGAGGTCGCTGCCGAGATGGGAGTTTCCATCACCGACTACCACGTCATGTTGCAGGATGTCTCTTGCGGCAAAATTATAGGCATCGAGGATTTGGGTGTCAGTGAGGATGTCATCGGTAATCCCGATGATGCCCCTTCAGGCTCCGGATTCGATGAATTGGCTGCCGAGCGATTTCAAATTCAATTATCTGAGCAAATTGGTCGTTTACCAGAGAGAGAAGCTTTGGTTCTCTCTCTTTACTACGATGAAGAGCTGAATTTGCGCGAAATTGGCGAAGTTTTGAATGTGAGCGAGTCGCGTGTGAGTCAGATCCATAGTCAGGCGATGCACAGATTACGCGCTCGTTTGAGAGATTGGCATCTATAAGTGTTTGTACTGGCTACACTGAGATGAAACTCTAAGGCATAATTCGCACGACACAACCCGTTTTTAGCATCATGTAAGTGAGCCACTCTGGTGGCTATTTAGGAGGGAATTTTGGACAAGAACATGAAAATCCTCATTGTTGACGATTTTTCAACGATGCGCCGGATTATCAAGAACTTGCTGCGCGACTTGGGATTTAACAATACCCATGAGGCGGATGACGGCAATACAGCGCTGCCGATGCTGAAAAATGGTGATTTTCAGTTTGTGGTTACCGACTGGAACATGCCTGGCATGCAAGGTATCGACCTGCTTAAAGCTATTCGCGTCGATGACAAGCTCAAGCATCTGCCGGTACTGATGGTAACGGCTGAAGCCAAACGCGAGCAGATCATCGAGGCCGCGCAAGCTGGCGTCAACGGTTACATCGTCAAGCCCTTCACTGCAGCAACGCTCAAAGAAAAACTCGACAAAATTTTCGAACGAATTGGCTAAGGAGCTGCAGGGATGATGGCCAAAACGAGAGCAATGATTTCGCTCGACCAGGCAAGGATGCTTGTTGCTCATCTGGAGCAAAGCGAATTTGAGCTGGCCGATGAACTGCTTGCCGAAGTATGTGCCCCCAACGCAGCTGATCTGTTTGAAAAAGTAGGTAAGCTGACCCGACAACTGCATGATTCACTTCAAGAATTTCGCATTGACCCCCGCATTCCTGACTTGGCTACTCATGACATTCCCGATGCACGGGAACGTTTGAGCTACGTTATCGATATGACCGACAAGGCGGCCAATCGCACTATGGATGCGGTGGAAGCCAGTTTACCGATAGCGGATCGCCTGAATGACAATATCCAGCTGGTGATGCCGAACTGGAATGCCTTGATGTCCCGTGACATGAGCGTGGGACAGTTCAAAGCTTTATGTCACCAACTTGATGATTTTATTAAGGCTTCGGAGTCTGATGCCGATAAATTACGGCAACTGCTGACAGAAATCCTGATGGCGCAAGATTTTCAGGATTTGACAGGCCAGATGATCCGCAAGGTCATCAAGCTTGTTCAGGAAGTTGAAACAAAATTAATAGAAATGCTGACCATGTTTGGTGAGGCTTCTGCTGAGCATTCAACTCGTACTCTTCCTGTCAGCGGGATTGAAGCAGAAGGACCGATCATGAATCCGGAGGCTCGCGCCGATGTGGTTAATGGTCAGGATGATGTGGACGATCTGCTGTCTAGCCTGGGATTCTAATGGAGTGACGCATGGCCTTCGAAGTTGATGAAGACATACTGCAAGACTTTCTGGTCGAAGCATCCGAAATATTGGAACAGTTGTCTGAACAACTGGTCGACTTGGAAAAGCGGCCCGATGACAAGAACCTGTTGAACGCCATCTTTCGCGGTTTCCATACTGTGAAAGGGGGGGCAGGCTTCCTGTCGCTCGGTGAATTGGTTGATGTGTGTCACGGTGCGGAAAACGTGTTCGACATCTTGCGCAATGGCAAGCGAACCGTGACCGCCGAGCTGATGGATGTGATCCTGCAAGCGCTGGATGCCATCAATGTCATGTTCACCCAAGTTCAAAATCGCGAAGCGCCTAGCCCTGCGTCGGATGATTTGCTTCATGATCTCCATGAGCTGTGCAAGCCTGAAGGTGAAGAGCAGTTGCGTACTGCTACCAGCTCTGCAGGTGCCGCCGAGCCGGAACCTGTTGCGCCGATCGTCGAGGTTGCCCCCGAAATTGTCGAGCCCGTCATCGTTAACAGTGAGCCCGCGCCTGTCAATGGCGGTGGCTCTATAGATGAAATTTCTGCAGACGAATTCGAGCGTCTGCTGGATGAACTTCATGGCGTGGGTGGTACACCCACCAAAACGACAACAGCCCCTCCTGTTATTGGCGGCTCTGGTGATATTACCGATGATGAGTTTGAGGCCTTGCTGGATCAGCTTCATGGTCAGGGCCAGCACATGGGGGCGCCAGAGGTTAACCCCTTGAAGTCCGTGCAAAAAGAGGTGGACGAGCTTATCGATGATGATGAGTTTGAGCGTCTGCTTGATGAATTGCATGGTCGCGGCCAGGGGCCGCAGAGTACGATGGCACCTGCCGCACCTGCCGCACCTGCCGCACCTGCCGCGGTGACGACGCCCAAACCGGCAGCCCCTGTAGCGAAACCCGCACCGGCAGCACCGGCAAAACCCGCAGAAGCAGCCAAGGCACCCGCTCCCGCAGCCAAGGCCGCTCCAGCGCCAGCTGAAAGCAGTGCGGTACAGAGCGATACCACCGTTCGGGTGGATACCAAGACCCTCGATGTCATCATGAATATGGTGGGTGAGCTGGTACTGGTACGTAACCGCTTGGTTAGCCTTGGTATTGCCAGCAATGATGAAGAGATGTCAAAGGCGGTTGCCAATCTGGATGTGGTAACGGCTGACCTGCAAGGTGCGGTGATGAAAACCCGCATGCAGCCCATCAAGAAAGTGTTTGGTCGTTTCCCTCGCGTTGTGCGTGACCTGGCCAGGACCCTCAAGAAAGATATTGAGCTGGTGATGGTGGGCGAGGAGACCGATCTTGATAAAAACCTGGTGGAGGCGCTTGCCGATCCTCTTGTCCACCTCGTTCGCAACTCCTGCGATCACGGGGTAGAAATGCCGGATGTGCGGGAGAAAGCGGGTAAACCGCGGCAAGGGACGATTACCCTTAGCGCTTCCCAGCAAGGTGACCATATCCTGCTTTGCATCGAGGACGATGGCGCAGGGATGGACCCGGAGAAGCTCAAGTCCATCGCAATCAGTCGCGGTGTTCTGGATGCAGATACTGCCGCTCGCATGAGCGACAACGATGCCTATAACCTGATCTTTGCCCCGGGCTTTTCAACCAAGGCCGAGATCTCGGACATCTCAGGTCGTGGCGTCGGGATGGACGTGGTTAAAACAAGCATTGTCAGTCTTAATGGCTCGGTGCATATCGACTCCACCTGGGGGAAAGGTACCCGTCTCGAAATCAAGGTTCCGTTGACGCTGGCGATCCTGCCGACCCTGATGGTGGAAGTAGGCGAGCAGACCTTTGCATTGCCCCTTGGTTGCGTGAACGAAATTTTCCATCTGGATCTGAAAAAAGCCAACATGGTTGATGGCCAGCTCACCATCATTGTGCGCGAGAAGGCGATACCGCTCTTTTATTTGCATAAATGGTTGATCCGCGGCGCCAACAAGCGTTCTCGTCAGGATACCGGGCATGTGGTGATCGTGCAGATCGGCACTCAGCAAATCGGGTTTGTGGTAGACAGCCTGATTGGTCAGGAAGAGGTGGTGATCAAGCCACTCGATAACCTGCTGCAAGGTACGCCGGGGATGGCCGGAGCGACGATTACCAGCGATGGCGGGATTGCTCTTATTTTGGATGTGCCGAGTCTGCTCAAAGCATATGCGCGTAGACATTAATAGCTCAGGCCCAAGGAGTTAGAAAAATAACAATGGCAGTCAAGGTATTAGTTGTCGACGATTCGAGCTTCTTTCGCCGTCGGGTGAGTGAAATCATCAATCAGGATCCCATGCTGACGGTGATCGACACGGCCCAGAATGGACGTGAAGCGGTGGACAAGGCGATGTCGCTGCGCCCTGATGTGATCACCATGGACATCGAGATGCCCGTCATGGATGGCATCAGTGCGGTGCGCGAGATCATGGCCAAGTGTCCGACTCCCATTCTGATGTTCTCCTCCCTGACCCATGAAGGGGCCAAGGCGACGCTGGATGCACTGGACGCTGGAGCCCTCGACTTTTTGCCCAAGAAGTTTGAGGACATTGCCAGAGACAAGGACGAAGCGGTCAGATTGTTGCAACAGCGGGTGAAGGAGATCTCCCGCAAGCGTTTCCTGATGACACCTGCAGCCCGCCCCAAAGCACCTGAACCGGTTGCTCGTGCGCCACTGGGCAGCACTGCGCCCAGAGCGCCTGAGCGTCCGTCTGACCTGCAACGCACTGTGCCAAGTGCCTCATTCAAGCGCAGTGGCAAGACTTATCAGTTGGTGGCGATCGGTACTTCTACCGGTGGGCCGGTTGCGCTGCAAAATGTGCTGACCAAGTTGCCGGGGGATTTTCCCCATCCCATCCTGCTTATCCAGCATATGCCTGCCACCTTCACCGCCGCATTTGCCGCCCGTCTCAACGGGTTATGCCAGATTGGCGTCAAGGAGGCAGAAGATGGCGATGTGCTCAAACCGGGACATGCCTATCTGGCGCCTGGTGGTAAACAGATGCTGCTGGAAGGGCGTGGTGCAGGTGCCCGCATCCGCATCATTGATGGCAACGACAAGGTGAACTACAAGCCTTGTGTAGATATTACCTTTGCCTCGGCGGCCAAAACTTATGCCGACAAGGTGCTGGCGATTGTGTTGACCGGTATGGGCGCCGATGGCCGTGATGGTGCCAGACTGCTGAAAGAGCAAGGCTCTACCATCTGGGCTCAGGATGAAGCTTCCTGCGTGGTATATGGTATGCCCCAAGCGGTTGCCAAGGCAGGGATTGCCAGCGAATCACTTCCTCTGGACAAGGTGGCCCAGCGCATTCTGGTTGAGTTGGGGCGCTAATCATGGGCTTGCTCGGTCTGCTCCTGGCATTGGGGGCTATTGCTATTGCCCAGCTGTGGCATGGTGGCTCCCTGTTGACGCTGGTGGACGGGCCTGCTTTTCTGATCGTGCTGGGCGGTACTATCGGTGCCGTTACATTGCAGACTCCTGCCAAGTACATTCTGCTGGCGTTGCGCCAGCTGTTATGGATTTTTACCCCTCCCCGGCAAGATCTCTCGACGCAGGCTGAACGGCTGCAGTCGTGGGCCGTCTTTGCACGCCAGCAAGGGCTGCTGGCTCTTGAAAATCAGGCCGAGCAGGAGGAAGACAGCTTTACCCGCCAAGGGCTTGGCATGATTGTCGATGGGGTATCCACAGAGGATATCCGTATGCTGCTGGAAGCGGACATCGATATCGAGCAGGAGCGCAATGAACATGCCGCCAGGGTCTTTGAATCCATGGGAGGATACAGTCCGACCATCGGCATCATCGGTGCCGTGCTGGGCCTAATCCAGGCCATGTTTCATCTGGAAGATCCGTCAGCGCTGGGGGCAGGTATCGCAGTCGCATTTGTGGCAACCATCTATGGGGTGGGTTTTGCCAACCTCATTTATCTGCCGATCGCCAACCGGTTGCGTGCATTTCACTATCATTACGCACTCTTTCAGGAGATGACCCTGGAAGGGCTACTGGCCATCGCCCATGGTGAAAATGGTGTGCAGGTTGAGCGTCGGCTCAGGGCCTATTTGAAAGGAGAGTAGCCATGCGCAAGCGCTATCGGTTGCACTTGCAGGGTCGCGAGCATCTTGACCGTTGGCTGGTCTCTTATGCCGATTATATGACGCTGATCTTTGCTCTGTTCGTGGTGCTCTACTCCGTTGCTCTGGTGAATAAGGACAAATACCGTGCAGTGATCGATGGCATGAGTCAGGCGTTCAGTGTCATGCAACCCGGGAGCCATGGTTTGCTTGAGGGGCAGGGCAATTCCCTGCTGGATAATGCGGTCTCTGCATCCCCCTCGTTGCTGGAAAGCCCTGCGTCCCCTTCTCCTTCACTTGCTCCCATTTCTAGTGTGCCAGTGCTGCAAGATGGCACGACACTTGCGAAACTCGATATGCAGTTGCAACAGAGCATGGGCTCGCTGGTGGATGCCGGTATCGTCAAACTGACACAAGATGAGAACTGGCTGACGGTTGAACTCAGCTCCGGGTTGTTGTTTGGCAGCGGCAGCGCCTTTATGGGGCCAAATGCAGCACCGGTCATTAATACTCTTTCAAGTATTCTCAAACCGGTCGATAACTATGTAAGAGTTCGGGGTTATACCGATAACCAGCAGATAAATAATGAAATTTATCGTTCTAACTGGGCGCTTTCTGCCGCTCGGGCCGAGGCGGTACTCAATGGTTTGATCGCCGATGGTATTGCGC
Source organism: Aeromonas sp. YN13HZO-058 (assembly GCF_001921245.1). Classification (NCBI taxonomy): domain Bacteria; kingdom Pseudomonadati; phylum Pseudomonadota; class Gammaproteobacteria; order Aeromonadales; family Aeromonadaceae; genus Aeromonas; species Aeromonas sp. YN13HZO-058. The sequence continues at coordinate 25,275 of NZ_MQSY01000011.1, forward strand.
CCCAGCGTCTGGCGTTCGAGGCATATGGCGAGTTTTCCCCCTTTGCTGACAACGGCAGCGAGCAGGGCAGACTGCAGAATCGCAAGGTTGTGGTCGCTATCTCCAAATTTGCCTGGGTGCCGCCGGCGCCTGTGGTTGCAACGACCACTGTGGTTGCCGAGCCGGTTCCTGCGGTACAGCAAGCGGTGGATGCAGGAGAGATAAAGGTGATCACCTTGCCCGGTGGTGGCATACGCATAACAACAAGGCAGGATTGATACAGTGATTGTTTGGACGGTTGCCAACCAGAAAGGTGGAGTGGGTAAAACCACCACAGTGGTCTCGCTTGCCGGGATCCTGGCCCAGCGTGGCCAGCGGGTGCTGTTGATTGACACCGATCCCCATGCCTCGCTGACTGCATATCTTGATTTTGATTCCGATCGTCTGGATGGCACTCTCTATGAGCTGTTTCAGGCTGTCAAACCGACCGCCGAGCTTGTCAATAAACTGACGCTCAGAACCAAGTTTGAAAATATCCATTTGCTGCCTGCCTCAATTACCCTTGCGACCCTTGATCGGGTAATGGGTAATCGTGAGGGAATGGGATTGGTACTGAAGCGGGCACTGCTGCGCATTCAGGATCAATATGATTACGTGCTGATCGATTGCCCGCCGGTGCTGGGGGTGATGATGGTCAACGCGCTGGCTGCCTGCGATCGCATTCTGGTGCCTGTCCAGACCGAGTTTCTGGCCCTCAAGGGGTTGGAGCGGATGATGAAAACATTCGAGATCATGCAGCGTTCCAAGCGTGACAAGTTCCGTTATACCGTGATCCCGACCATGTTCGACAAGCGCACCCGTGCCTCTCTGATGACCTTGAAATCGATCAAGGATCAATACGGTGATTCGGTGTGGAATGCAGTGATCCCGATTGATACCAAGTTTCGGGATGCCAGCTTGCTGCATATCCCCCCGTCTATCTATTCTCCCGGGAGTCGCGGAACCTATGCATACGAAACGCTGCTCAACCATCTTGATGCCCTTGAGCGGCAACGGGTTCATGAGGTGACGCCATGAGAGATACCATTCAAGTCCGGGCGATGGATGACTATTTCCACTCCCTGCTGCTCGATGAGCCGCTGGTGTTGGATGAGGTGGAAGAGGTTCAATCTGCCCCGGTTCTGCAATTGCAACGTCAGCCCCAGAGCGTCCCCGACGTGGTGGCTGCACCTTACCTCGAAAGCGATCCACGGCTTGCCCAGCTCGGTGAGTTACTGGCGCAGGTAGGACAAGTCCAGTTTGAGAATGATGCTTTCACTCAGGAAGTGACACTCACGGCTCCGCTAGAAATCGTAGCGGAAGAGTCACTGTTGCCGGTTGAGCCGGAATGGCCAGCTGAAGTGCTGGCTCCCGAAGTTGCAGAGCCTCATACCACTATCCTGACCGAGACGGCGCTGGAGGTTGCTCCGGTAGAGGCCAGTGAACCTGTTGCCTGGGAAAATATCGATACCGGCAAAGAGTTTCAGGCCCTCTTTTTTGAAGTCGCTGGCGTGACGTTTGCGGTGCCGTTGACCGAGCTCGGTGGTATTCATCAGTTGGGTGAGATCACCTCCCTGTTTGGCCAGCCTGGCTGGTACAAGGGGATCATGACCTCCCGCGAGCAGAAGATGAATGTGGTCGATACGGCTCAATGGGTCATGCCGGGTCAGCATCTCGAGATGGATGATTACAAGTATCTGATTATGTTGGGTGAATCCCCTTGGGGGCTGGCGTGTCATCACCTGAAAGGGACCGAATTGTTACACCGTGATCAGGTGAAGTGGCGCCATCAGGAGGGCAAGCGCCCCTGGTTGGCTGGCATGGTCAAAGAAAAAATGTGTGCCCTGTTACATGTTCGCGAACTGCTCCTGTTGCTGGAGCGTGGGGTGAACATAGAAGGTCGCTGATAACTTCTGCAATCGAGCTGTTTTATTGCTAGTTTTAGCAGTAGACGTTTTCATAAAAGGAATAAAAACATGACAGAAAAGCGCAATATTGCACAGAATCTGGCCGAAGATGAAGTGCTGCAATGGGTAACCTTCCAACTGGAAAACGAAACCTACGGCATCAATGTGATGCAGGTTCAGGAGGTGTTGCGCTACACCGAAATTGCGCCGGTGCCGGGTGCGCCTGAGTACGTACTGGGGATCATCAACCTGCGCGGCAATGTGGTGACTGTCATCGATACCCGTTCCCGTTTCGGTCTGCCTTCCGGTGATGTGAGTGAAAACTCCCGCATTGTGATTATCGAGGCCGAGAAGCAGGTGATCGGCATCATGGTCGACAGCGTGGCAGAAGTGGTTTATCTGCGTTCTTCCGAGATCGATGCGGCACCAGCGGTCGGCACTGAAGAGAGCGCCAAGTTTATTCAAGGGGTGAGCAACCGCGATGGTCAACTGCTGATCCTGGTTGACTTGAACAAGCTGCTCTCTGATGAAGAGTGGGAAGATATCGGTTCCCTCTGATAAGTAAGGTGATGTTTTGATAATCGAGATGGTTGCCTTGGGGTTGTCCCTGATTGCCTTGGTGTTTGCCTTTTATATCTGGTTCAAGAGCAAGCGCAGCAAGCAGGAGTCCGAGGCCAGTGTGGCAACGCTGCAAGGTCAGCTGGAAAGCTTGCGCAAGCAGATGATGGAGCTGCATACCGGTGCCATTGGCATGGGGCAGCGTCTGCAGTCGGTTGAAGGGGCGATGCAGCAGGTCAATGATCGCCAGCAAGAGCTGACCCTGCAGGATCCCGAGCGCAGGCTCTACAGCCGAGCGGCCAAGATGGTCGAACTGGGCGCCGATCTTGATGAGGTTATGAGTGAGTGCGAGTTGCCAAAGGCAGAGGCCGAGCTCTTGATATCGTTGCGAAAAGGTCGCTCTTGATGATTCAGGAAGGCAATTGCCTTCCTGAATTTTATGGCGTGCAGCCGCTTGTCCCCCGACTGCGTTGAGCGGATGGTTTCTACCGCATTTTCTTTGTGATCCCGGTCGCCAGTCAGTTCAATTGTTGCATCTTTGAAAAGACGCATTCCAATACTGTGTTAAGATGCAGACCGCTTCATTTTCTCTGAAAAAATCCCCATGCTGCTTCAAGTTAACAATCTGAGCTGCGTGCGCGAAGATCGCACTCTGTTTGAACACCTCTCTTTCTCTGTTGCGCCCGGCGATCTGGTGCAAATTGAAGGCCCCAACGGTGTTGGCAAGACCAGTCTGTTGCGGTTGTTGACCGGGCTGTCGCAGCCGTTTGCCGGTGAGGTGTGCTGGAATGGGGAGAATATTCGTCACTGTCGTGATGAGTATCATGCCAATCTGCTCTATCTCGGTCATCAGCCCGGTGTCAAAGCGGCGCTGACACCTTTTGAAAACCTGAAGTTCTACCAGCAGTTGCATCACCCGCAGCAAACAGAGACTGACTTGTGGCAGATATTGGCCCGGGTAGGGCTGGCCGGGTTTGAAGAGAACCCGACCGGGCAACTCTCTGCCGGCCAGCAACGTCGTGTGGCCCTGGCCAGACTCTGGCTGTCACAGAAACCTGCGCTCTGGATCCTCGATGAGCCCTTTACTGCCATCGACAAGCAGGGGGTCAAGGTGCTCGAGCAGCTCTTTCTGGCCCACGCCGAGCGGGGCGGCATGGTGATCCTCACCACCCATCAGGATCTGACCATGATGCAGGGACGGCTGAAGAGTATCTCGTTGACCCCCTTCGCTTCGACATTGCAGGAGTAACGCCATGTTGCGCGCTGTTATGCACCTTATTCACCGTGAACTACTGATGGCCCTGCGCCAGCGTTCCGATATTCTCAATCCGCTCTGGTTTTTCCTCATCGTCATCACTCTGTTTCCGTTAGGCATTGGCCCGGAGCCCAAGCTGCTGGCCCGTATTGCCCCGGGGATTATCTGGGTGGCGGCGCTATTGGCGGCCATGCTGTCGCTGGAGCGGCTGTTTCGCGACGATTTTGCCGATGGCGCGCTGGAGCAGATGATGCTGATGCCGCACCCGCTGGGTTTGCTGGCGCTGGCGAAAGTGGTCGCTCACTGGCTGCTGACCGGCTTGCCGCTGCTGCTGATCTCTCCCTTGCTGGCGATTTTGCTGTCGCTGGATATGAACACCTATCTGGCCGTCGTCGCGACGCTGGCACTTGGCACTCCTGTATTGAGCCTGCTCGGCGCGGTCGGTGTCGCGTTGACGGTGGGGCTGCGCAAAGGCGGGGTATTGCTCAGTCTGCTGATCCTGCCGCTCTATATTCCGGTACTGATTTTTGCCACCTCAGCCATCGATGCCGCGGGGATGAGCTTGCCCTATGGCGGGCAGCTTGCGATTCTGGCCGCCATGCTGGTGGGGGCTTTGACGCTGACGCCGCTGGCTGTGTCGGCGGCGTTGCGGGTCAGCCTCAACTGATGGCTGTGTGCTGAACCGGATTTGGCTCCGAACGGAGTCTTTTTGCAAAAAATAATGTTGCGATGGATCAAGGAGAGCGCCGCTTATTGCTTTCGGGGTATTTGATGCTGCCCCGTGGTCGGTATGGTAGGCCTCGCCAAACGATTAATAACAAAAAGGTTTTGTGAGCTATGTGGAAATGGTTGCACCCTTATGCCAAACCGGAGCGGGCCTATCAGCTGGCAGGCACGCTGTTGCCCTGGTTTGCGGTGATTAGTCTGCTCTCGTTTGTGATCGGTACTGTCTGGGGCCTCGCGTTTGCGCCAGCGGATTACCAGCAGGGAGATTCGTTTCGGATCATCTATATCCACGTGCCTTCCGCCATTCTCTCCATGGGGGCCTACTCCACCATGGCGGTAGCGGCCTTTATCGGCCTAGTGTGGCAACTGCGGATGGCGGACATGACGGTTGCAGCCATTGCCCCGGTTGGCGCCGTCTTTACCTTTATCGCCCTCTTTACCGGAGCCGCCTGGGGCAAGCCGATGTGGGGAACCTGGTGGGTGTGGGATGCACGGCTCACCTCTGAACTGATCCTGCTGTTTCTCTACCTCGGCGTGATAGCCCTCTACAACGCCTTCAGCGACAAGGTGGTTGCTGGCCGTGCCGCTGGCATTCTGGCGCTGGTGGGGGTGATCAACCTGCCCATCATTCACTACTCGGTGGAGTGGTGGAACACCCTGCATCAGGGGGCTACCATCACCAAATTTGACAAACCGTCCATTTCACCCGAGATGCTCTGGCCGCTGCTGATCATGATCCTGGCGTTTGCCGCGTTTCTCGGGGCCCTGACCCTGATGCGTTTTCGCAATGAACTCCTGATGCGGGAGTGGCACCGTCCCTGGGTCAAAGAGATTGCAGAGCAGGAGAAGTAAGCATGCACTTTGCCTCTTTCAGTGATTTTATGGCGATGGGCGGTTACGCCTTCTATGTCTGGCTCTCATTTGGTCTGACGCTGGTGTGTCTGGTCGGCATCATCATTTCTACCCGCATGAAAACCCGCAGCCTGCTCGGCGAGTTGCGCAGCAAACAGGCGCGTGAGGCCCGTCGCAAGGCGGCCCGGCAGATGGAGAACACCCTATGAACCCGAGACGCAAAAAACGCCTCACCATCATTCTGGCCATCACCCTGGGTCTGGCGACCGTCAGCGGGCTGGTACTCTACGCCCTCAGTCAGAATATCGACCTCTTCTACACCCCGAGCGAGCTGGTGGAGGGGAAGGGGCCGGACAAGATCAAGCCGGAAGAGGGGCAGCGCCTGCGCATCGGTGGATTGGTGGTGCCGGGATCGGTGCAGCGGGATCCCCAGAGCCTCAAGGTGGCCTTCAAGCTGGTGGATAACGGCGGTCATCTGGTGACGGTCGAGTTTGACGGCATCCTGCCGGACTTGTTCCGTGAAGGGCAGGGGATTGTTGCCCAGGGCACCCTCAAGGATGCCACGACCGTAGAGGCGTTCGAGGTGCTGGCCAAGCACGATGAGAACTACATGCCGCCGGAAGTGGCCGATGCCACCAACGGCATGCACTTCAAGCCGGAGTACTCCGAGGCGCAGTTGAAGGGAGCCAAGCAGTGATCCCTGTGGTGGTTGCCTTTTTCGCTTTGCCTGCCGTGCGTGATGCGGCTGTTGTCACCGTTCAATTGAAAGGAATGCCTTCATGATCCCGGAATTAGGTCAGTTTGCGCTGATCCTGGCCTTTGCCACCGCCCTGCTGCTGGGCAGCTACCCGCTGCTTGGCGCCAGTTGGGGGCGTCTTGGCATGATGTCGGCGGCCCGTCCGCTCGCCTATGCCCAGTTCTTGTTGCTGCTGCTGTCGTTTCTCTGCCTGACCTGGGCCTTTATCGATAACGACTTCACCGTGCAATATGTGGCCACTAACTCCAACAGCCTGCTGCCGCTGGCCTATCGCATCTCGGCGGTGTGGGGTGCCCACGAAGGTTCCCTGCTGCTGTGGGTACTGACCCTGGGTGGCTGGACTGCGGCGGTAGCCATGTTCAGTCGCCGTCTGCCGCTCGATGCTGTCGCGCGGGTACTCGGCGTGTTGGGGCTGATCTCGGTCGGCTTCACCGCGTTCGTGCTGTTCACCTCCGATCCCTTCACCCGCACCTTGCCCTATTTCCCGGTCGATGGCCGTGACCTCAATCCGCTGTTGCAGGATCCGGGTCTCATCTTCCATCCGCCGATGCTCTACATGGGTTATGTGGGCTTTTCGGTGGCGTTTGCCTTCGCCATTGCCTCGCTGATGACCGGTCGTCTCGATGCGACCTGGGCCCGCTGGTCGCGCCCCTGGACCATGGCGGCCTGGGTATTCCTGACTCTCGGCATCGTGCTCGGCTCCTGGTGGGCCTACTACGAGCTCGGTTGGGGGGGCTGGTGGTTCTGGGATCCGGTAGAAAATGCCTCGTTTATGCCCTGGCTGGCGGGTACCGCCCTGCTGCACTCGCTGGCGGTGAGCGAGAAGCGTGCCACCTTCAAGGCGTGGACCGTGCTGTTGGCCCTCTCTGCCTTCTCGCTGAGCCTGCTCGGTACCTTCCTGGTGCGCTCCGGCGTGCTGGTGTCGGTGCATGCGTTTGCCTCCGATCCGACCCGCGGTCTGTTTATTCTCGGTTTCCTGCTGGCGGTGATCGGCTCATCCTTGCTGCTGTTTGCCTTTAAAGGCTCGCAGGTGAAGAGCCACGGCAAACACGAGCTGTGGAGTCGCGAGACCCTGCTGCTTTGCAACAACATCATGCTGGTGGCGGGTCTGCTGACCGTGCTGCTTGGCACCTTGTTGCCGCTGGTGCACAAGGAGCTGGGGCTGGGGAGCATCTCTATCGGTACTCCCTTCTTTAACCACATCTACAGCTGGCTGATCATCCCGTTTGCCCTGCTGCTGGGGATTGGTCCGCTGTTTCGCTGGCGTCGTCAGGATCTGGGGGAACTCAAAAGCAAGGTGCTCGTTGCACTGGTGCTGAGTCTGGCCGCTGCCTTGCTGTTGCCGCTGCTCTTTGCCGGAACTTTCAAGCCGTGGGCGGCGGTAGGGATTGGGCTGGGGGCCTGGATTATCGTCACCAGCGTGCAGGAGACCTGGGCGCGAGCGACCCACAAGCACAGCTTTGCAGTCGGTGTGCGCAAGCTTGGCAACAGCCACTGGGCCATGATTCTTGGCCATGTGGGGCTGGCAGTCAGCATCATTGGTATCGCCTGCACCCAGAATTACAGCATCGAGAAGGATCTGCGGATGCAGGCGGGTGATCGGGTGCACTTTGCCGATTACGAGTTCGTCTTTGCCGGGATCAAAGAGAAGAACGGCCCCAACTATGATGGCTTCAAGGGCGTGCTGGAAGTGCACAAGAATGGCAAGCAGGTCGCCCTGCTCAAGCCCGAGAAGCGGATGTACAAGGTGACCCGGATGCCGATGACCGAAGCAGCCATCGATGCCGGTATCACCCGTGATCTCTATGCGGCGCTGGGGGAACAGCTCGACAACGGGGCCTGGGCAGTGCGGATCTACTACAAGCCGTTTGTGCGCTGGATCTGGTTCGGCGGCGTCTTTATGGCCATCGGTGGCGTGCTGGCGATGCTCGACAAGCGTTACCGTTTCGGCCGTCGTGAGGAGGAGGCCAAGGCATGAACAAAAAGACCTGGTTGTTTTTAATCCCCTTTATCGTCTTTTTGCTGGGGGCTGTATTCCTGTTCAAAGGGCTCTACTCCGATCCCACCAAGCTTGAGTCCGTGATGGTGGGCAAAGAGGTGCCGGTGTTCACTCTGCAGGACATTTACGATCTGAACAGACAGCACGATCGCAGTATCCTGACCGGTCGCCCCATGCTGCTCAACGTCTGGGCTACCTGGTGCCCGACCTGCTATGGCGAGCACACCTACCTCAAACAGCTGGCAGGGCAGGGTATTCCCATCATCGGCATGAACTACAAGGATGAGCGCGACAAGGCAATCAAATGGCTGGCGGAGCTGGGCAACCCCTATCAGGTCAACCTCTATGATCCGGACGGCATGCTGGGACTGGATCTCGGGGTATATGGCGCGCCGGAAACCTTCTTTATCGACAGCAAGGGGATCATCCGGTATCGCCACGTGGGGGATATCAACCCCGAGAACTGGGCGTCGACCCTCAAACCCATCTTTGATGCCATGAAGTGAGGGGAGTCCTGATGAGAGTATTGATTGCTTCCCTGCTGCTGTTGCTGGGATGGGTGGTGCAAGCACCCGCCATGGCCGCTATCGATGTCTACACCTTCGACAACGACAATCAGGAGCAGGTCTTTCGCGAACTGACCAAGGAGCTGCGCTGCCCCAAGTGCCAGAACCAGGATATCGCCGACTCCAATGCGGGGTTGGCCAAGGACTTGCGCGACAAGACCTACCAGATGGTGCGCGAGGGCAAGGATAAAGAGGAGATCGTGGATTATATGGTGGCCCGCTACGGCAACTTTATCCTCTATAACCCGCCCCTGATGGCTTCCACCCTGATCCTCTGGCTCGGCCCGCTGCTGGTGATCCTGATCGGTGGTGCTGTGGTCGTGATGCGCAGCCGCCGGGTCCCTGCGGTGAAAAAACAACTGGATAACGCCCTGAGCGAGGAGGAGCAGCGCCGACTGGCCGAGCTGCTCAAAGAGGAAGAGAAACAATGACCGCTTTTTGGATAGTGATTGCGGGCTTGCTGGTGCTGGTGAGTCTGGCGCTCGTCGTGCCGCTGTGGCGTGGTGAAGGCAAACAGAGCATCAGTCGCTCGGCGCTCAACAAACAGCTCTATCGCCAGCGGCTGCTGGAGATTGGTGAAGAGCGTGACCAGGGTGTCTTGGCCGAGGAGTCCGATTCGCTGGTCGAGCTGCAACGAAGCCTCTTGGATGATATTCCCGATGTGGAGCAGACCGCCCGCAGTGGCAAGAGTCTGATCTGGATCCCGGGTGTGCTGGTGCTGGTGGTGGTGAGTCTGGGGCTCTACTACAAGCTGGGCTCCTGGCAAGAGGTGAGTCGCTGGCAAGATGCCAGCAGCCGTCTTGGCGAGCTGAGCAACCGCATTCTGGTGGAGCGCGACGCCCAGGTGACCGAGCAGGATCTGCTGGACTTCACCCTGGCACTGCGTACCCGCCTCAAGGATGAACCGAATGACTACCGCGGCTGGTTGCTGCTGGGGCGTTTGGCGCTGGATGGCAATGATCCCGAAATGGCCAGCGAGGCGCTGGAGCGGGCCTACACACTTGCTCCCCAGAAATCGCTGGTGGCGGTGCCCTACGCGCAGGCGCTGATGATGACGGGGGATGAGGCGCAAGCGGATGCCCTGTTGCAGGCTGCTATCGCTCAGGATCCGGACAATATCGAAGCGCGCTCCGTCTATGCCTTTATGGCGCTGCAAAAAGAGGACTTCCAGACCGCGCTGGATCGCTGGCAGGCGATGTTGCCACTGATGGAGAAAGGTACCCCCCGTTACGTGATGGTCGAGCGCTCCATGGAGTATGCCCGTGCGCAGCTCAAGCAGCGAGGCATCGAGGTGACGAATTCAGGCGCAGTCAAAGCGGGCGCAATTGAAGAGCAACCGCTCGCGGTGAAGGAGGGGGAATTCCCCATCCACGTCACGTTGGCGGCGGGCATTCAGCTGCCGGAAGATGCCCATCTCTTCGTCTTTGCCGTGGTGCCCAATGGGCCGCCAATGCCCATCGCCGTGAAGCGTATCGCAGGGCCAACCCTGCCTGTTACCCTGTCACTCGGGGATGGCGATGCCATGATGGAAGGCAGCAAGCTGGCGGCCTATCCGGAGCTGCAGTTCAAGGCGCGTCTCTCGCGCGGTGGCAATGTGATGAACAAGGAAGGAGCCTTCGAAGGAGTATCCGTGCCGGTCAAGACGGCCGAGATCCCTGCTGCTCCGATTGACATCCGCATCGATCACGCCCTCTAATATGCCTTTGGATAACCCGGCCCCTGGATGGGGGCCGGGTTATCTATACTTCTGATAAATCAAAATAAAACGTCAGGACAATCATATGTATCTTCGTTCAGGGGCCATACTGGCAGCCCTCTTGCTGGCTGGCTGTGCCGGTGGTCCACCCAAGCCTGGCCCAGAGAGTCTGGATCTCAATCCCGGCATGAATAATCCGGGCGCCACCAGTACGGCGGTCGATCCCCGTGACCCTTTCCAGGGGGCCAACCGGGCCATGTGGGCGATCAACTATGATGTGCTGGAGCCCTATGTGGCACGTCCTGTGGTACATGCCTATGCCCGTTATATTCCGGTGGGGGTGAAGGATGGCATTTCCAACTTTGTTGCCAACTTTGATGAACCGAGCAGCATGGTGAACCATCTGATCATCGGTGATTTGAAAGGGGCCGGCACCAACCTAGGACGCTTTACCCTCAACACCACGGTCGGTCTGCTGGGTATCTTCGATGTGGCCAAACATGCTGGCTTCGAGCGTAGCAAACTGGAGATGGATACCGTGCTGGGCAGGGCCGATATCGGTGACGGTGCCTACATCATGGTGCCTGTTTACGGCCCGACCACCACCCGGGAGCTGGTTGGTGACACCATTGATACCATCTATTTCCCCTATGCCTTGCTGACAATTCCGCTAAGGGTTACCCATTGGGTACTGGATGGCTTGGGCACACGTGCCAAGCTGATCGATCAGGAGCGGATCATCGACAACTCCCTCGACCCCTATGCGCTAACCAAGGACTTCTACCTGCAATATAACCAGGGCAAGGTGACGGGCAAGCAGACCGAGTTGAAAGCGTCTCAGCAAGAGCAGGCCGACGATGCCAATCTAGATGAATACATGGACGAGCTGGACCAGTAAGCGGATCTCGATATGTAAAAGGCGCCTGCGGGCGCCTTATTCATTTCCGCAGCCATCTAGATATAAAAAAACGCCCCGCAGTGCGGGGCGTTTTGGCAAGCGAGTCTGATTAGGCAGCCAGGTTCTTGGCCACGAATTCCCAGTTCACCAGGGTCCAGAAGGTTTCCATGTACTTCGGACGCAGGTTGCGGAAATCGATGTAGTAGGCGTGCTCCCACAGGTCAACGGTCAGCAGAGGGGTGGTACCGGCTTCAGTCAGCGGGCAACCGGCGTTGGAGGTGTTGACGATGGCCAGAGAGCCGTCAGCTTTCTTCACCAGCCAAGTCCAGCTGGAGCCGAAGTTGCCGATGGCAGATTTGGTGAAGGCATCTTTGAACTCGGCGAAGGAGCCGAATGCTTTGTTGATGGCATCAGCCAGGGCGCCAGTCGGCTCGCCACCGCCATTCGGGGAGAGGCAGTGCCAGTAGAAGGTGTGGTTCCAGATCTGGGCGGCGTTGTTGAAGATGCCGCCGTTGGAGGTCTTGATGATCTCTTCCAGAGACTTGCCTTCAAACTCGGTACCCGGCACCAGATTGTTCAGGTTGACCACGTAGGTGTTGTGGTGCTTGCCGTGGTGATATTCCAGAGTTTCCTGGGAGATGTGCGGTTCCAGAGCGTTGATTGCATAGGGCAGAGCGGGAAGTTCGAATGCCATTTTCTACTCTCCATTGGCTGGACCGTGCGAAGGCGACGGTTGCAAGACATTGCGTACTCTTTTCTATATGTGAAAAGAGTTGTTTTTAAAATGATGGGGCTGGGTAGCCCAAAGCCAAGGGATTGTAGCAGTATCAAAGATGGCCTAACAACTCTTGATTGGCGCCATGATCGTGATCAAGCCTGAGTGGGTTCTTTGCGCAATTCTAACCGGGTCACCCCTTTGTCAGTTTGTGCTCGGGCAAGATTGCAGTAGAATGGCCGCCGAAATCGCTCTAGTGAGGCACCTATGGAAACTATTGAAAAGATTAAGCAGCAGCTGGCTGACAACCCCATCATCATCTACATGAAGGGCTCCCCCAAGCTACCCAGCTGTGGCTTCTCTGCCCAGGCCTCCCAGGCTCTGATGTCCTGCGGCGAGCCGTTTGCATACGTTGATATTCTGCAAAATCCGGATATCCGCGCCGAATTGCCAAAATTCGCCAACTGGCCGACCTTCCCCCAGCTGTGGGTTGAGGGTGAGCTGATCGGCGGCTGTGACATCATGATCGAGATGTTCCAGGCTGGCGAGTTGCAGACCCTGATCAAGGAAACTGCCGCCAAGTACAAGCAGGATGACGCCGCCGCAGAATAAGCGGGTGTTCACATCGCTGAAAAGGGAGCCATTTAGGCTCCCTTTTTTATTTGCCAACTACCCGAGCGGTGCAAACATCATGAGCGGGATATCTGTGCTCATAGGGAGCGGAAGGACAGAGCAGTTTGTGCATTAATAAATCTAATCTTTAACACTTTGTTTGGTAGTTGTTAATTATATAATTTCAATATGATTGATTATATTTTCTAATCCATTGGGATTCGAGTGTTGCCGTTGTCACATTTTTTGATAATTTCACAATGAGCTAGTCTCTTTGCATGTTTTTTTGTGTTGATGCTCACATTAATTGCAGATGATAAAACCTAGTATCGCTGCGCCTAGTGAAATAAAACCCTACAAATTAATAAATAAAAAGAGATTTGCGATGAAGATGTATAGCAATCTGCCCATTGGTCTTCATGATATTACTGAAGCCAAAAAAAGACTGACCAATCATATATACAAGACCGCGCAACTACCCTCAAATTACATCAGTGAACGTTGTCATGGCGAGGTTTACCTCAAGCTGGAAAACATGCAACGTACCGGATCGTTTAAAATCCGTGGTGCCTTCAACAAACTCAGTTCATTAAGTCTTGAAGACCGGCAAAAAGGTGTTGTCGCCTGCTCGGCCGGCAACCATGCTCAAGGTGTATCACTCTCCAGTGCCATGCTTGGCATCGATGCCAAGGTCGTCATGCCCTGCTGCGCCCCCAAATCTAAAATTGCCGCCACCAGTGATTATTCAGCGGAAGTGATCCTCCACGGCAATAGCTTCAACGATACCATCGCTAAAGTCAGTGAAATAGTTGAAATGGAAGGTCGGGTATTTATTCCTCCCTTCGATGACGAAAAAGTGATTGCTGGCCAGGGAACGATTGGTCTGGAAATTATCGAAGATTTATATGATGTCGATAATATCATAGTGCCGATTGGTGGCGGTGGTTTGATTGCTGGCGTTGCCATGGCTATCAAATCCATCAATCCGACCATCAAGGTCATCGGTGTGCAATCCGAAAATGTGCACGGCATGGCGGCCTCTTTCTATGCCGGTACCATGACCAATCACAGAACCAGCAGCACGCTGGCAGATGGTTGTGATGTGGCAAGACCCGGTTCGCTGACCTTCGAAATCGTCAAGCAATTGGTTGACGATATTGTGCTGGTTACCGAGGACGATATTCGCCACAGCATGGTCGACATGATCCAGCGTAATAAAATTATTACGGAAGGGGCGGGTGCACTTGCCTCTGCAGCACTGCTCAGCGGCAAGCTGAAACATTATGTAGAAGGTAAAAAGACCGTCAGCATTATTTCTGGTGGCAACATCGATCTGACCCGAATTGCTGAAATTATCGAACAGAACAATATTCGTCAATTTAGCCTGTAAGGAATGCAGTCATGATATTAGACAGTGTTGCGACCAGTAATAGTAAAGAGAATACGCGTGCTTGGCGTAAATCTGATACCACTTGGGGGTTGGGTCTGTTCGGTACGGCAATTGGTGCCGGAGTACTATTTTTCCCGATCCGGGCCGGATATGGTGGTCTGATCCCGATATTGATTATGATGATATTGGCCTATCCTATCGCATTCTATTGCCATCGGGCCCTTGCCAGATTATGCCTCTCCGGCAGCAACCCTTCCGCAAATATCACCGAAACTGTCGAGGAGCATTTCGGCAAGATGGGTGGTGTGGTCATTACCTTCCTCTATTTCTTTGCCATTTGCCCCCTGCTCTGGATATATGGGGTCACCATTACCAATACCTTTATGGCGTTCTGGGAACATCAACTGCAACTGGTTCCGCTCAATCGGGGTGTTGTTGCTCTTGGACTTCTGCTGTTGATGGCCTTTGTGATCTACTTCGGTAAGGATCTGATGGTCAAGGTGATGAGCTATCTGGTGTTTCCCTTTATCGCCAGCCTGATCATCATCTCCCTGTCGCTGGTGCCTTACTGGAACAGTGCGGTATTTGACCAGGTCAATCTGAGTGAAATATCCATGTTTGGTCACGATGGTATTCTGGTTACCGTCTGGCTTGGTATCTCCATCATGGTCTTCTCTTTCAACTTCTCGCCGATTGTCTCCTCTTTCATTGTCTCCAAGCGGGAAGAGTATGAGCACGAGTTTGGTCGCGATTTTACCGAGAAGCGCTGCTCCAAAATCATCTCCGGTGCCAGCATGCTGATGGTTGCCGTGGTGATGTTCTTCGCCTTCAGCTGCCTGTTTACCCTGTCGCCGCAAAATATGGCGGAAGCCAAGGCCCAGAATATTCCGGTACTCTCCTATCTGGCGAACCACTTCTCCTCGATGACTGGCAGCAAGTCTGCGTTTGCCACCACGCTGGAGTATGCGGCATCCATTATTGCGCTGGTTGCCATTTTCAAGTCCTTCTTCGGCCACTATCTGGGGACGCTGGAAGGGTTGAACGGCCTGATCCTCCGCTTTGGCTATCAAGGTGACAAGAACAAGGTCTCTTTGAAAAAGCTGAACATGATCAGTATGTTGTTCATCATGGGCTCCACCTGGCTGGTCGCCTATGTCAACCCCAACATCCTTGACCTGATTGAAGCAATGGGTGCGCCAATTATCGCCTCTCTGCTCTGTCTGCTGCCGATGTATGCGGTGAGCAAGACACCGGCACTGGCAAAATATAAAGGTCAGGCCAGCAACCTGTTTGTCACCATCATCGGTGTGCTGACCATCCTGAATATTGTTTCCAAGCTGTTCTGAAAACCTTTTCTGCAAGTCATCAACCATTCAGGCCCCCCTGGCGGGGTCTGGATGGTGCAGTCAGACATGAGCAATAACCGGTTCTTCGTTGGCCACAATTATGTGTGCCCCGGGCAAGGCACGCCGTTTTTTGACTCTCTGTTTATGGCGAAATGCCCTGACTGCAGTGACTCGACACTATTAATCTCGAGGCGATGTAATGAAGTTTGATTCGTTGGTTCTGGTTATCAATTGCGGCTCCTCATCGGTCAAATTCTCGGTACTGGAGAGTCAATCCTGTGAGGTGGTGATATCCGGTATGGCGGATGGTATTGAGACGGCCCATCCCCAATTGCAAGTGGGTAAAGAGCCCGCGATGTCATTACCTGAAAATAACCACACCTGTGCATTGGCTGCCATTGCGGCTGAATTAAAAAAGCGCGATCTGCTGGATGCGATTGTGCTGGTTGGTCATCGGATTGCGCATGGTGGCAGTGAATTTAGTGAAGCCGTGATCATTGATGAACATGTCTTGGCCAAAATAAAGCTGGTGTCACCCTTGGCCCCCCTGCACAATCACGCCAATCTGAGTGGTGTGATGGCGGCTCGTCAGCTATTTCCGACACAGCCCCAAATTGCGGTATTTGATACCGGCTTTCACCAGACCTTGAAGCCGGAAGCCTATATCTATGGGCTGCCTTATCAATATTTGCAGGATTACGGTGTACGCCGTTATGGCTTCCATGGCACCTCTCATCGCTATGTCGCCGAGCAGGCAGTCTCCTTCCTTGGGTTGAATGGCAAAGATGCTGGTCTGGTCATCGCTCATCTGGGTAATGGCGCCTCTATTTGCGCGGTGCAGGATGGCAAGAGCGTTGATACCTCGATGGGGATGACGCCGCTGGAGGGGCTGATTATGGGCAGTCGTAGCGGTGATATCGACTTTGGTGCGCTGGCCTATATCGCCAGCAAGACTGGGCAATCCATCGAGGATATCGAGCGGATATTGAACAAGCACTCCGGCTTGCTCGGTATTTCCGGCCTCTCTTCCGATATGCGGGTGCTGGAGGCGGCTTATCACGAAGGGCACCCCGGTGCGAAACTGGCGATCCACGCCTTTGTCCACCGTATTGCCCGCCATATTGGCGGTCATGCAACCTCATTGCGCCGACTGGATGCCGTTATTTTCACCGGCGGTATTGGCGAGAACTCCACGTTTATCAGAAAACTGGTGTGCGAACGGCTACAGGTATTTGGCATCGCCATGAGCGAGGCGTTGAATAAAGAACCCAATGCCATGGGATGCCGGATTATTTCTGCACCTGCTTCGGCAATATTCGCTGCCGTCATTCCGACCAATGAAGAAAAAATGATTGCGCTGGATGCTATTCGCCTGGGTCAAGAGATCCGTCAGGCCGAGTGTGTCTGAATATTTCAACTGTAATGTCATGAATCGTGAACGAGGTTTATTGAATGAAAATTGATGTGCAATTGGAGCAGGATAGTTACATCCAGGCGTGGCAAGGTTTTGCCGGTGAAAACTGGAAACATGAAATCAACGTTCGTGATTTCATTCAGCAAAACTATACCCCGTATGAAGGTGATGAACAGTTTCTGGCCGATGCCACCGAGGCGACCACCACCTTGTGGAACAAGGTGATGGATGGGATCCGCATCGAGAATGCCACCCATGCGCCGGTTGATTTTGATACCAATATTGCTACGACCGTTACTGCTCACGGACCCGGTTATATCGAACAGGGGCTGGAAAAAATCGTTGGCTTGCAAACCGATAAACCACTAAAAAGAGCGCTGCACCCGTTTGGTGGTGTAAATATGATCAGAAGCTCTTTTGAGGCATATGGTCGGGAGATGGATCCCGAATTTGAATATACCTTCAGCGAATTGCGCAAAACCCACAATCAGGGGGTATTTGATGTTTATTCACCCGAGATGCTGCGCTGCCGAAAATCGGGAATTTTGACCGGTTTGCCGGACGGTTATGGCCGCGGTCGCATTATCGGAGATTATCGTCGGGTTGCACTCTATGGCATAGATTATCTTATCCGTGAGCGGGAGCTGCAGTTCGCTGATCTGCAACCGGCCCTCGAACGTGGCGAGAATCTGGAGCAGGTGATCCGTCAGCGTGAGGAGCTGGCTGAGCACAAGCGGGCACTGGTGCAGATCAAGCAGATGGCGGCGAGCTACGGCTGTGATATTTCCGCCCCGGCTCGCACCGCGCAGCAAGCGGTGCAGTGGCTCTACTTTGTCTATCTGGCGGCGGTGAAGTCGCAAAATGGCGGTGCCATGTCCCTTGGTCGTACCGCCACCTTCCTCGACATCTATATCGAGCGGGATCTGAAGGCGGGGCTTATCAGCGAGCAGGATGCCCAGGAGCTGGTCGATCACTTCATCATGAAGATCCGCATGGTGCGCTTCCTGCGCACCCCCGAGTTTGACTCCCTCTTCTCCGGCGACCCCATCTGGGCGACCGAGGTGATCGGTGGCATGGGGCTGGATGGTCGCACGCTGGTGACCAGGAACTCTTTCCGCTACCTCCATACCCTCAAGACCATGGGGCCTGCGCCCGAACCCAACCTCACCATCCTCTGGGCAGAGGGGCTACCACGGGCCTTCAAGACCTATGCGGCCCGCGTCTCCATCGATACCTCATCCCTGCAGTATGAGAACGATGACCTGATGCGCACTGATTTCGAGAGCGATGACTACGCCATCGCCTGCTGCGTGAGCCCCATGGTGATTGGCAAGCAGATGCAGTTCTTCGGTGCCCGCGCCAACCTCGCCAAAACCCTGCTCTATTGCATCAACGGTGGGGTGGACGAGAAGCTGAAGATCCAGGTTGGCCCGAAAGTGGCGCCCATCATGGACGAGGTGCTGGATTACGAGACCGTCATGGCCAGCCTCGACAGCTTTATGGATTGGCTGGCGGTGCAGTACATCAGCGCGCTCAACCTTATCCACTACATGCACGACAAGTACAGCTATGAGGCCTCGCTGATGGCGCTGCACGATCGCGACGTCTATCGCACCATGGCCTGCGGCATTGCCGGTCTGTCGGTGGCGGTCGATTCGCTGGCGGCCATCAAGTACGCCAGGGTCAAGCCGGTGCGCGATGCTGACGGGCTGGCTGTCGATTTCGTGATTGAGGGGGAGTATCCCCAGTACGGCAACAACGACGAGCGGGCAGACTCCATCGCTTGCGATCTGGTCGAGCGCTTCATGAAGAAGATCCAGGCGCTGCCGACCTACCGCAATGCGGTGCCGACCCAGTCGATCCTGACCATCACCTCCAACGTGGTCTATGGCCAGAAGACCGGCAACACCCCGGATGGTCGCCGCGCCGGTGCGCCGTTTGCGCCGGGGGCCAACCCTATGCACGGTCGGGATCGCAAGGGGGC
Source organism: Aeromonas sp. YN13HZO-058 (assembly GCF_001921245.1). Lineage (NCBI taxonomy): Bacteria > Pseudomonadati > Pseudomonadota > Gammaproteobacteria > Aeromonadales > Aeromonadaceae > Aeromonas > Aeromonas sp. YN13HZO-058. Next base: position 43,968 of record NZ_MQSY01000011.1, read on the forward strand.
GGTCGCTTCGCTCGCTTCGGTGGCCAAGCTGCCGTTCAAATATGCCAAAGACGGGATCTCCTACACCTTCTCCATCGTGCCGGGGGCGCTCGGCAAGGAGCCCGCCAATCGCGAGAACAATCTGGTGGGGCTGATGGATGGCTACTTCCATCATGAGCGGGATGTGGAAGGGGGCCAGCACCTCAACGTCAACGTGATGAACCGCGAGATGCTGCTGGATGCCATCGACAATCCGGACAAGTACCCCAGCCTGACCATCCGGGTCTCCGGTTATGCGGTGCGCTTCAACGCCCTGACCCGCGAGCAGCAGCAGGATGTGATTTCCAGAACCTTCACCAACATGATCTGATTGATGTGCCCGGAGTGAACTGGTTTGCTCCGGGCTGACCACTTATATGAAATCAAGGAGAAAGCTAAAGATGCGACAGGTTATCAGTACCAAAGCGGCACCGGGTGCCATCGGTCCCTATGTGCAGGGCGTTACCTTAAGCAGCGTGACCGGCAACATGATCTTCACGTCGGGCCAAATCCCGCTGGATCCTGTGAGCGGCGAGATCCCGGAAAGCATCGAGGCGCAGACCCTGCGTTCGTTGCAAAACGTTCAGGCGATTGTCGAGGCGGCAGGCGGTCAGGTGCGCAACATCATCAAGACCACGGTGTTTGTCTCTGATCTGAACGACTTTGCTGCGGTGAATCAGGTCTACAACGACTTTTTCACCAAGCACGATGCCATGTATCCGGCGCGATCCTGTGTGGAAGTGGCCCGGTTACCGAAGGATGTAAAGATCGAGATTGAGGCGATTGCTGCGCTGTAGCCCCCATCGGAAGGTGTCAGCAAGCCAAAACAAAGCGGCTGCCATAGGCAGCCGCTTTTTCTATCTGGTCATCGGGCAGATCAGGCGATCCGTTCGATACGAGCCATGTAGAAACCGTCGAAGCCGGTCTCGGACGGGCTTACGGTGTGATCGTCACGCAGACGGAAGTTCTCGTTGGCCGCGAGGAACTTGTCCACCTGCTGGCGGTTCTCCTCTGGCAGGATGGAACAGGTTGCATAGACCAGCAGACCACCGACCTTCACCATCTGGCTGTAACGCTGCAGGATCTCTTCTTGCAGCGCGACCAGCACCGGCAGACGCTCGGCGGTATCACGCCACTTGGCATCCGGATTGCGCTTGAGGACGCCAAGCCCGGAGCAGGGCACGTCCAGCAGTACGCGGTCGGCGCTCTCTTTGAGGCGCTTGACGGTCTTGCTGCTGGTGATGACCCGGGTTTCCACGTTGTGGGCACCGGCGCGACGGGCGCGCTGCTTGAGGTTCTCCAGCTTCCACTCTTCCACATCCATCGCCAGCAGACGGCCTTTGCCCTGCATCATGGCGGCGATGTGCAGGGTCTTGCCACCGGCACCGGCGCAGGCGTCGATGACGCGCATGCCCGGGGTGACTTCCAGCGCAGCAGCAACCAGCTGGGAGCCGGCATCCTGCTGTTCGAAGCAGCCATCGGCAAAGGCCTTGGTGCGGAACAGGGCGGCGTCGGAGGTGACCTGCAGGGCAGTCTCCACACCTTCAACCGGAATGGTGGTGACCTGCTCTTTGGCCAGAATGGCCTGCAGCTCATCACGGGTGCACTTGAGGGTGTTGACCCGCAGGTAACGCTTGGGCATCCAGGCCAAGGCGGCGCGCTCGGCAGGCCAGGCTTCACCCAGTTGCTCGCTGCCCAGTTTCTCCAGCCAGCTCGGGCAACCATCCATCAATACCGGGTTCTTCTTCGCCTCGGTCAGACGGCGGCGGAATGCTTCTTCATTGAAGCGATCCAGGGTCGGGTTGTTGGGCTGGGCAATTTTGTGGAAGGCGTGCCAGCTGTGCAGCAGCGGCCAGACATTCTTCTCGGCCTGACGGACCTGGATGCCGGTCAGGAAGCAATAGAGGCTGAGACGACGCAGCAGGTCGCCGGTGACCAGGGCAATCCTTGCCTGTTCTTGCGGTTTGAGTTCGATGCCGGAGAAGTGACGGGCATAAGCGCGGTCGAGGGTGAGACCCTGACCGAGTACATCGTCAACAATGGCAACGACCAGATCCCCGAAACGGGGCAACAGTGGGGATTTGAGCATGAGATTAACCTTGGCCAGATAAAGATGAACCGCACCTTTGTGAAGAGGGGCAGTTCTAAAATTGACAAATCCGCGCAATGATAGGGGTTAGACGGGGTTGGCGCAACACTCCCACTCGGGAATGGTGGAAAGGGTTGCTTCAGCTTTGTATTGATGTGGCCGAATAAAAATAAAGTACAGGCCGCAATTCAGGCGATTGCATTAATACAAGGACTAAAAACAATGCATGTGACGAAATACTCTACGGTGGCCTTGCTGATGGCCAGCATGCTGGGCTCAACCAGCCTGATGGCCAGTGAATGGGGCACGGTGGCCGCCAGAGCAACAGCAGACGAGGGTTATGAGGTGCGGGCCCATCAGTTTCGGGTTGCCAAGGTGCCGCTCGACTATTTTGCCGGACTGCAAGCCGGGGCGAGTGAGCTGACCCTGCCGCTGCCCGATGGGGGGGAGGTCACCTTTGCGCTGGAAGCCTACGACGTGCTGCCCGCAGACCTTGCAGCCAAGTATCCGCAGATCCGTACCTTCAAGGGTTACAACCCGGCACATCCGGTCGATACCGGGCGCTTCGATCTGGGGCCACAGGGTTTCCACGCCATGTTCAGCCATCAGGGCCAGATGGTGTTTGTCGATCCGCTGCGCAATGCCGAAGGGTATGCCGTCTATTACCAGAAGGATGCCCATAGCCGTCTGGAAGAGGATGCCGACAAGGTAATCGGGCCGGGTGTCAGCAAACTGGTGCGCAAAGTGCAGGTTGATGGCAATGCGCGCAAGCGTTACACCATCGCTATCTCGGCAGCCGGTGAGTACACCCGATATCACGGTGGCTCCACGGTGCTGGCCCTGGCGGCCATCACTACCCTGCTCAACCGGGTGAACGAAGTCTATCAGCGCGACGTGGGGGCCGAGTTCGTGCTGGCCAGCGGTAATGACAGTGTGATCTTTAGCGATCCTGCCAGTGATCCCTTTGATAACACCGATGCGGATGCGGATCGCAACGTCGATGTGCAGGCGCAGGCCTTTGCTGATGGGGATTTGGGGGCATTTGATATCGGCCATGTGCTCAACACCGGTGGCGGAGGCTTGGCGGGGTTGGGTGTGTTATGTGTTGATGCCATGCCGCCTTATTACGCCTACGGGGCCAAGTCGTCAGGTATGACGGGTTCGTCAGACCCCGTAGGGGATGCTTTTTTTATCGATTATGTGGCCCATGAGATTGGCCACCAGTTCGGTGCCGATCACACCTTTAACGGTACAACGGGCAGTTGTGGTGGGGGCAACCGGGCCACCGGGCAGGCGTTCGAGCCGGGCAGTGGCAGCTCCATCATGGCCTATGCCGGCATCTGCGGTGAGGAGAATATCCAGCCGCACAGCGATCCCTATTTTCATAGCAAATCCATCGAGCGGATGCGTGCGCACATGGCGACCGTATCGACTTGCGGAACCACACTCCCGTTGAGCAATAATGCCCCGCAGGCTGCCGCCGGTAGCGATTATGTGATCCCGGCCAATACGCCATTTGCCCTGAAGGGGGCGGGAGCGGATCTGGACGGTGATCCTCTGCTCTACAACTGGGAGCAGATCGATCTGGGCAACGAATCGAGCAGCATCGCCACCATGGTTGACGATGGCACCCGTCCGCTGTTTCGCTTTGTTTCCCCCACCCGTTCTGCCGAGCGGATTTTGCCAAGTTTGCCATCGTTGCTCTCCGGTACTCTCGCCAAAGGGGACGCTTGGCCGACCACCAATCGGGATCTCAATTTCAGACTGACGGTGCGCGATGGTCAGGGTGGCGTTGCCAGCGACGACATGAAAGTGCAGGTGATCAATACCGGCGCGGCATTTCGTATCACCAGCCCACTTTCCGGGGTCACTCTCACGCCGGGGGGCAGTCAGTCCATTGCATGGGATGTGGCGGGCACTACGGTGGCACCTATCAGTTGCAGCAAGGTGGACATCTCGGTGACCCAGGATGAGGGTGCGAGCTGGACAACCCTGGCGGCCGGTCAGCCCAACAATGGCGCTGCAACGGTGACGCTGCCCGCCAATCTCACCAGCAGCGTCAGGCTGAAAGTGGCTTGCAGCGACAACATCTTCTTTGCCATCAGCCCCCTCAAACTGCCTTTGGTGCAAGGTGGCTCTAATTCAGGTGGCGGTGGTGGTGGCGGGTCGCTCGGATTGTGGACGCTGGCACTGGCGCTGCTCGGCTGGCAACGGAGGCGCACATGAGGGGAATTCCCCTGTTGCTGCTTGCCATGCTCGGCGGCTGTCAGGTCGATGCCAGCACGCTGGAACAGGAGGTAGGGGCAAACCTCGCCAAGCAGGATTACCGCCTGATCGTGATAGCTGGACGGGGAGAGTTCGCCCCCGGTATTGCAGCCGAGCAGCAGGCCTCAGCCAAGGCACGCTGCGGCGTGCGTTATCTGGATGGGTTGGGTGATGTGATAAGACCCGAGCAGAAAGAGGCACATGCCAAGCTGAGCGCTTATGCCAGCGAGTATAACCAGCTCATGGTGACGCACTGCCCGGCAGCATCGGGTGCTGACAAGCAGTAATACGTCAATATACCCATCCAGATGAGGGGCACTTCTGCCCCCAGGTTATCCGTGAAGGCGCCAATGGCGCCTTCATTTTTTTCCGCTTTTGAAGGGAGTCCGCTTGTTTCACCGGAGGTGTGGGGATCGGTAGTAGCAGGATTTTTAAGCGTGATAGCGGTTTTGTGCGGATTTTCTTTTCTGTCTGTCACGCAGATCGGCCATTTACGCTGCACCATACTTGGGATCACCAAGGTAGGGCAAGGAGGCTCTATGAAGCATGGCATTGCGGTGATTATCACCAGTTTGTCTGTTCAGGTTGCGGCAGAACCCCAGTGGACCTTCATGGATGAGAGCATGGCAAGGGGGGCGCCTATGATGTGCGAGCTGACAAGGTCAGAGTGGTCGTTCCGGACAAGCCTTTTGAACCCGGGCATCTTGCCAGTGTGTTGACCTTGCCACTCCCAGATGGCACTACGGTGCAGTTTGATGTTCATCCCAATGCCCTGCTCCCTGACGCGTTGGCCCTGCGTTACCCTTCTATCAATACCTACAATGGCAAGGCCATCGATCAGGCCACGGATACCGGTCGATTCGATGTCACCATGCATGGTTTTCACGGCATGTTTACTCACCGGGGGCGTACCTTTTACATCGATCCGCTTCAGGACGGTTTCTCCTATGCCGTTTATGAGCAGCAGGATGCCTGGCGCAGACAGGATGTGGATCAGGTGCTGGATTCTCTGGGGGCCGATCGCGCTCGGGCCGTGCTGGTCGATGGCAATTTGCGCAAGCGCTACACCATCGCTATCTCGGCAACCGGGGAATATACCCAGTATCACGGTGGTACCAAGGTTGCTGCACTCTCGGCCATTGCAACACTGCTTAATCGGGTCAACGAAGTCTATCGCCGTGATGTGGGGGCCGAATTTCAGCTTGCAGCCGATACGGACAAGGTAATTTTCACCGATCCGGCGACGGATCCCTTTACCAACTCGGCTCAAGATATCGCCACCAACCAGACCCAGCAGGGGATCTTGTTAAATCCAACCTTTGATTTGGGCCATCTGCTGGCGACATCCGGTGGCGGCGTGGCGACCCTGAGATCCCTGTGTAACCCCTCTAGCCGTTCACGAGGCATGACGGGTGGCTCACCGCCTGTCGGCGATGCCTTCTTTATTGATTATGTGGCGCATGAGCTGGGGCATCAGTTGGGGGCCGAACACTCTTTCAACGGCACAGCCGACAGTTGTGCGACGGGTCGCAAGGCTGATTCAGCCTGGGAGCCGGGCAGTGGCTCGACCATCATGGCCTATGCCGGGATCTGTGGTGAAGAGAATCTGCAGGTTAACAGCGTAATGCCAGTCAGTTAAGCCTGACTGGCATTGTTTTTATTGGCTTTTTTCACACTATACCTCTGTGGCCTTGGCTTC
>NZ_MQSY01000044.1:0-57780 GCF_001921245.1 Aeromonas sp. YN13HZO-058
TGAAGCCAAGGCCACAGAGGTATAGTGTGAAAAAAGCCAATAAAAACAATGCCAGTCAGGCTTAACTGACTGGCATTAGGGTTTAAAGGGTCTTGAAGTAGCGCTCGACCAGTTGGGCCAGCACGGAGTCGAGCCGGTTTTGAACCTCACCCAGCTCACGGCCGAAGCGGCGCAGAAAGAGACTGGCTTGCTCTTCGGTCAGCTTGCGCCCCTCGATAAAGAACTCCTGCTCCGGCAGCTGTTTGTCGTAGCGGGGGATCAGTACCCAGCTCACCAGCTCGGGCTCCACGGCGGCAAAAATTTTGGCGGCAGCGGCACAGAAGGTCTCTATGTGCGCCTTGCCATCCGGTCCGAGGCAACCCGGTTCAACCCGGATCTGGATGGTGAGTTTTTTCTCTATGGGGGTCGTCATCGTGCTACATCCATGCAAAGGCATCCGTCTTGGATTGTAAGCTAAAAGGAAATAGAAAGGGGAGCCGAAGCTCCCCTCAACACGCAGTCAGCCTTATTTGGTGATGCGCTTGTACTTGGCGCGATGGGGCTGGATTGCCTCGGCGCCGTAGGTTTTCTTCTTCCACTCTTCGTATTCGGTAAAGTTACCTTCGAAGAACTCGATCTTGCCCTCGTCCTGATAATCCAGGATGTGGGTGGCGATACGGTCGAGGAACCAGCGGTCGTGGGAGATGACCATGGCACAACCCGGGAACTCCAGCAGGGCGTTCTCGAGGGCGCGCAGGGTTTCGATATCCAGATCGTTGGTCGGTTCATCTAGGAGCAGCACGTTGCCGCCGGTCTGCAGCAGCTTGGCCAGGTGCAGACGACCACGTTCACCACCTGAGAGTTCGCCAACCCGCTTCTGCTGGTCGGAACCCTTGAAGTTGAAGCGGCCGATATAGGCGCGGCTCGGGAACTCGTAGTTGCCGATGCGCAGGATATCCTGACCGTCAGCGACCTCTTCGAAGACCGTCTTCTTGTCATCCATGCTGTCGCGGAACTGATCGACTGAGGCCAGCACTACTGTGTCACCCAGGGTGATGGCGCCGGAGTCCGGCTGCTCCTGACCCGACATCATGCGGAACAGGGTCGACTTACCGGCACCGTTCGGGCCGATGATGCCGACGATGGCCCCTTTCGGAATGGCAAACGACAGATCGTCGATCAGCACCCGATCACCGTAGGATTTGCGCAGGTTGGCCACTTCCACCACCTTGTCGCCGAGGCGCGGTCCGGGCGGAATGAACAGCTCGTTGGTCTCGTTGCGCTTCTGGTAGTCGTTGGTGTTGAGCTCTTCGAAGCGAGCCATACGGGCCTTGGACTTGGCCTGACGCCCTTTCGGGTTCTGACGAACCCACTCCAGCTCTTTCTCGATGGACTTGCGACGGGCCGCTTCGGAACTTGCTTCCTGCGCCAGACGGGCGTCCTTCTGCTCCAGCCAGGAGGAGTAGTTGCCTTCCCACGGGATACCTTCGCCGCGGTCCAGCTCCAGGATCCAGCCCGCCACGTTGTCGAGGAAGTAACGGTCGTGGGTGATTGCTACGACAGTGCCTTCGTAGTCGTGCAGGAAGCGCTCCAGCCAGGCTACGGATTCCGCATCCAGGTGGTTGGTCGGTTCGTCCAGCAGCAGCATGTCCGGCTTTTCCAGCAGCAGACGGCACAATGCCACACGGCGGCGCTCACCACCGGAGAGGTGCTTGATCTGGGCATCCCAGGCTGGCAGGCGCAGGGCATCGGCCGCACGCTCCAGCTGGTTTTCCATGTTGTGGCCACCCTGAGCCTGGATGATGGCTTCCAGCTCGCCCTGTTCGCGGGCCAGCTTGTCAAAGTCGGCATCCGGATCGGCGTAGGCCGCATAGACCTCGTCGAGACGGGCCATGGCGCGCTTCACCTCGCCAACGGCCTCTTCGACCGCTTCGCGTACGGTTTGCTCCGGATCCAGCTTCGGCTCCTGGGGCAGGTAGCCGATCTTGATGCCGGGTTGCGGGCGGGCTTCCCCTTCAATATCGGTATCGATGCCCGCCATGATGCGCAGCAGGGTGGATTTACCGGCGCCGTTGAGACCCAGCACGCCGATCTTGGCGCCCGGGAAGAAGCTCAAGGAGATGTTCTTGAGGATATGACGCTTGGGCGGCACGACCTTGCCGACCCGGTTCATGGTGTAAATAAATTGAGCCATTGGCTAATTCTCTTCCTTTTCAGCAGGTTAATGTCTTGGCACTAACAGACTGATGTCGTGGTGGGGCCAGGTCGACACAGGTCAACCGGGTTCCAAAAAACCCGTCGATTGTAAACCAATGGACAGGGGTGGGCAAAGGCGGCGCCCGGTTGGCGCCCCCCTTTGCCGATGCGGTCACGTCTTGCTGCATCAGCCGTGCAATTTGGGCATGATGTGGGCTGCTGTTTTGTGCCGGAGCCCTAATGATCCCATCTCTTCAAGTTCCCTCACTGGCCGCTTTTCTCTGCTCCATGGGATTGGATGCCGCGCTGAGCGAAGCCCTCTGCCAGCGCTTGCCACGGCAGACGCTGCGCGCCGGTCAGGCGCTGCTGGCGCAAGGGGCCGAGCAGGAGGCGGCCTTCTATATCGAAACGGGCATCGCTCGTGCCTGTCACTACACCCGGGATGGCCAGGAGCGCTGCAAGGAGTTTTACTTCGAAGGGGAGCTCTGCCTGCTCTATGACAGCTGGCTCACGGGGTCTCCCGCCCGCTACCAGCTGGAGGCGCTGACGGAACTGCAGGTGGTGCGGGAGTCGCTCGCCCTGCTGGATGATCCCGCCTGGCAGCCGGTCTGCATGGCCCTGTTGCGCCAGCAGCTGGGTTACAAGGAGCGCAAGGAGGCGTTTTTGCTGCTGCACTCCCCCGAGGAGCGTTATCGGGAGCTTTGCCACACCTTCCCCCACTGGCCTGCGCGGCTCACTCAGGTGCAGCTCGCCAACTACATCGGTATCAGCCCGGTCACCCTGTCGCGGATCCGCCGCCGCATTAACACAGGTTAATGCCACCTGCTGGTTGCCACTTCATGCTGCGCCATCCAAATGACGGACGAGGTGTGGATGATGTCGCTGTTTCTGTGGTCGCAACTGGTGGTGAGCCTGGCCTTGCTGCTCGATCTGCTGTCGTTTCAGTTGCGGGAGCGCCGCAGGATCCTGGCCTGTCTGGCCCTCTCCTGCGCGCTCAATGCCGGTCACTTTGCCCTGCTCGGGCTGTGGTCTGCCGCCAGCCTGTTGCTGCTGGCCAGCGTGCGCTTTCTGGTCAGTATCTGGCTGGTTCACCGCATCTTGATGTGGTTTTTCATGGGGTTGGCCTGTGCAGCGGCGCTGGCGACCTATCAGGGCCTGCTCTCATGGATCGGGCTGCTGGCGAGCCTGTTGCAAACCCGGGCTGCGTTTTGCCCCGACGATCGCCAGCTGCGGCGCTGGATGCTGATCGGCACCCTCTGCTGGCTGGGCAACAACCTGCTGGTGGGCTCACCGGTGGCGGCGTTGATGGAGGGACTGTTTCTGGTCAGCAATCTGGTGGGGTATTACCGTCACTACGGGCGCAAGGTGGCTGTCTACTGATGATTGTTGCTGACTGACTTGAGAGGCAGATGGAGGGGGCGGTCTGGTTGGGGCTGGAGGGTGACAAGACAGAGAGGCCGCCATTGCGGCGGCCTCTCTGACACTATCAAGCCTTGTTAAAGCTGTTGATCAGGGCTTTGGTGTAGTCGATGACGAATTGCTGGCAGTGGATCGCGGTTTGCGGATCAAACTCCTCGCCATGGAGATCGGTGTTGGAGAGTACTCGCACCCCGACAAAGGGCACCTTGTAGGCTTCGGCCACCAGGGCGGCGGAGGAGGTTTCCATCTCTTCGGCCGCCGTGTTGTAAGTCTGGTGCAGCCAGTTGATGCGGGCGACCTGACGGTTCCACTCATCGGCAGTGCCGATGATGCCTGCCACCACGCGACCGTGCTGATAACGGTCGGCCATGCCAAGGGCGCGACCAACCAGCTCGGGGTCACCGGCAAACGAAGAGTGTTCCACCAGCTTGCCGTTTTCCCGCAGACGCATGGTCACCTCGAAGTTGTGCCATTTGCGCAGATCAATGCCCTGATCTGCCGGAGTAAAGTCACTGCGATAAGCGCCCATGTTGAAGCTCTTGGTGGCGATCACGATATCACCGCGATGAAGCGCCGGATCATGGCCGCCCGAGGTGCCCTGGTTGATGATGAGACGCGGCTTGAAGCGCTCGATGGCCAGGGTGGTGGCGGCTGCTGCATTGGCCAGACCCACCTCGGTACGGGAGATAACCACCGGATAGCCAGCCAGCGTGCCCTGCCAGAATGTCCATGCGCCGATAGTCAGCGCCTGCTTCTCTTGCAGGGCGGCGACCATGGTATCGACCTCAACGTCCATCGCCCCCTGGATCAGGATGGGGGCGGATGCGGGGTTGGAAGCGTGGGTGAAGGGGGCGCAAAACAGTGCGATCAGACACATCAATCGTTTAAAGAAATTCATGTTTTACCTGTCAGGACTGCGGGAAAACGCCGGATTCTACTTGCGAGCAAACGATTGCGCAATTTATTAATTGTTTTGTAAATAGATCGGTTTGTCTGGAGCCCGCTCTGGTGATAGGGATCAAGGTTGTTTGTGCCCTGCGAAGTAGAGCACCCGTTTTACATACTCCTGCGTCTCGTCATAGGGGGGGATCCCGCCATAGCGTTCCACCGCTTTTTCCCCGGCGTTGTAGGCCGCCGAGATCAACACCCAGTCGCCATCGAAGCGGCGATCCAGCCACTTGAGATAGGTGACGCCGCCCTTGATGTTCTGGGCCGGATCGAATGGACGGGTCACCCCGAACCGCAGTTGGGTCTCGGGGATCAACTGCATTAACCCCTGGGCATTCTTGGGTGAAACGGCGTGGCTGTTGAGATTGGATTCGGCGATGGCAATCGCCAGCACCAGCCGGGCATCCACCTTATGGTGTTTGGCGGCGTGGCGCAGCATGGTGACCAGTTTTTGCTTGGCGGGTGGCTGGCGCGCAACCCAGGAGTCGACATTGAAGGGGGTGGAGGGGAGCTGCGCCAGATAGCCGCCCTGACCGCCACGGATCCCGATGCCGCACTGATCCCCCATAGGGGCATTGCCGATGCGGGCGTTGTAGTAACGGGCGGCCTGCTGGTTACCAAGGCGCATCGCCATGGCGAGATAGCTGTTGGCCAGCTTGGCGCTGCGCACCGAGGTGGGCCCGGTGGCGAGCAGGCGGCCGATCCGGAAGTATCCTTCCGGGTTGCCAGTGCTGGCCGCGACACAGTAGAGGGCGATCGCCTTTTGCAGATGACCGTTTTGCTGGGCTGCCTGGCCCTGTTTGATCGCCGTCAGCGCCCTGGGGGCCTGCCTGAAATCCCTGCCCTGTGCCATCGCCCACGGCATTCCTGCCAGTAACAACGACAAAAAAAGCAGCAAAAACAGTCCGTTTTCGCTGATGTTCCTCATGGGTTATCTCCTGTTTGAGTACAGAAGATATAGAGGAACATGGCTGCTATCGCCACGAATCCAGTGGATCCTGTTGTTATAGCCCAGAGATTTCAGAGATCAAAACGGTATGGAACCAATGGCGAGCGAGCCGTTTATCGAGGCTTTTCGGTCGCTTAGAAGTCGTGGTGATACTCCTGCTCATCCAGTACGGCGGGAGGAAGCGCGCGATAGAAGCTGCCAATTTCGCTGGCAACCCAGAGCGAAAGCAGGGCCAGCAGGCTGAGCAGGGGAAGCAGAGCGTGGCTCTGTTGCAGGGCATAGGCCGCGATGGCGGCGCCGCTCAAAAGCAGGGTTCGGATCATGGGTGGCTCCTTGTCGTCATGGGGGTGTTGCGTGGCCACGGACAGAGCGCCTGGGGTCGGGAGTTGTTCCCGGGTGGCACAGAGCGCGCTGAGTATATCGCGCTGCGCCGCTGCCAATCCGTGGTGTTATCACACTTTTCATCGTTATCTCCGACCTCTGGGCAGGCTGTTGCCGCTGGCAATTGAACATCCGGTGCCGCCTTTCGACGCCCCTCATAACATTCGTTCGCCCCACAAGCCCATGCCGCCAGTGCGTTCAGCCATCCTAAAACCCATGGCAAACCAGTGATACCGGATTAACTCATCAATGACCGAGGGGCTGCCTAGCATTGTCAGGGAGCGGGCCGGTAGTAGTCGAGATACCAGCGGACAAACTCGGCGACCCCCTGCCTGAGGGGCGTGGCGGGACTTAGACCAGTGAGGGTGTGCAGCGGCTCGCTGTCGGCCCAGGTGGCGTGCATGTCGCCCGCCTGCATTGGCAGCATCCGCTTGATGGCGGGTTTGCCGATGGCCTCTTCCAGTGCCTCGATAAAATCGAGCAGCCGCACCGGCTGGCCGTTGCCGATATTGAGGATACGGTAAGGGGCGGCGCTCTCGGCAGGGTTCTGCTCGCTGGCATGCCAGTCAGGATTGGGTCGGGGAGGCTGATCGGCCACGGCGAGGATCCCCGCGACGATATCGTCTATGTAGGTGAAGTCGCGGCTGAGATCGCCGTGGTTGTACACATCGATGGGCTCCCCCGCCAGAATGGCGCGGGTGAACTTGATGATGGCCATGTCGGGCCGACCCCAGGGGCCGTAGACGGTGAAAAAGCGCAGCCCGGTGGTGGCCAGGCCATAGAGCGCTGAGTAGGCGTGGGCCATCAGCTCGCCGCTCTTCTTGGTGGCGGCGTAGAGGGAGACGGGGTGATCCACCTGCTGCGCGGTGGAGTAGGGCATCTGATCCCCCATACCATAGACCGAGCTGGAGGAGGCGTAGATGAGGTGCTGAATCCCGTGGTGGCGACACCCCTCCAGCACCGTCAGCATGCCGGTGAGGTTGCTGTCGGCATAGGCGAACGGATTGTCGATGGAGTAACGTACCCCCGCCTGCGCTCCCAGATGGACCACCTGCTCGAAACGGTGGCTGGCAAACAGGGTCGCCATCGCCTCGCGATCCGCCAAATCCAGCCGCTCGAAGTGAAAATTGGTGAAACTGGCCAGTTGGGCCAGCCGCGTCTCTTTCAGACTCACCTCGTAGTAGTCGTTGAGGTTGTCGATCCCCACCACCTGATGACCTGCGGCGCACAGCTGGTTAGCCACGTGAAAACCGATAAAACCGGCGACGCCGGTGACCAGATAGATCATGGTTGAGTCTCCGGGTTGCTGCTGGTGTTGGCAGGTTGCTTTTTGGCGGGAAGATGTGGCCGCCCGATGGCGTGATAGTCAAAGCCGAGCTCGCTGAGCTGGCGCGGGTCATAGAGGTTGCGGCCATCGATGATGACGGGCTGGTTTAGCAGGGCCTTCAGCTGCTGGAAATCGGGGGCGCGAAACGCCTGCCACTCGGTGCAGATCAGCAGGGCATCGGCCCCTTCCAGTGCAGATTCCTGAGTCGGGCAGAGCAGCAGATCCGGCCGCTGGTCGTAGAGCTGGTGGGCACGCTCCATCGCCTTGGGATCAAAGGCCTGCACCCGGCCACCGGCAGCCCAGATGGCGGCCAGCAGCGGGCGACTCGGCGCATCGCGCATGTCGTCGGTACCGGGTTTGAACGCCAGCCCCCACAGGGCGAAGGTGCGGCCGCGCAGATCCGGCCCGAAGCGGGTCAGCAGGGTTTGCGCCATCTTCTGTTGCTGGCGCTGGTTGACCTGCTCGACCGCCGCCAGCAGCGGGGCGTCGCAGCCGATACTCGCCGCGGTATGACGCAACGACTTGATATCCTTGGGGAAGCAGGAGCCGCCGTAGCCGCAGCCCGGGTAGATAAAGTGGTAACCGATACGGGGATCGGCCCCCATCCCTTGCCGCACCGCCTCAATATCGGCACCCAGCTGCTCGGCGAGGGCTGCCATCTCGTTCATAAAGGAGATCTTGGTGGCCAGCATGGCGTTGGCGGCGTATTTGGTGAGCTCGGCGCTGCGCAGATCCATCACCACGATCCGGTCGTGATTGCGGTTGAAGGGGGCATAGAGGGAGCGTAACTGCTCAAGCGCCCGCTCGCTGTCACAACCGATGATGATGCGATCCGGCCGCATGCAGTCGTTGACCGCTGCCCCCTCCTTGAGAAACTCGGGGTTGGCCGCCACCTCGCAGGCGAGGGGCAGTTCACGGGCGGCCAACTGCTGCTCAATGTGTTCTCGTACTTGCTGCGTCGTGCCGACCGGCACAGTGCTCTTGGTCACCACCAGCTTGGGGCTGCTCATCAGCCTGCCTATGGTGTCGGCCACCGCCAGCACATGTTGCAGATCGGCCGAGCCATCCTCGTCAGCCGGGGTGCCCACGGCGATCAGCAGCAGATCGGCGTGTGCCACGCCAATGGCGGGATCGACCGTAAAGCTCAGGCGGCCGCTGGCCAGATGGCTCTCGACCAGCGGTGCCAGCCCCGGTTCGTAGAAGGGGATCTGCCCCAGCCTGAGGGCGGCGATCCGCTCATCATCCACATCCACGCAGCAGACCTGATGGCCCACCTCGGCCAGAACGGCGGCCTGCACCAGCCCGACATAGCCTGTGCCAAAAATGGTGACCTTCATGAAAAGTGCCTCGTGCTGTGAATGGGGGAATGGCGCGGTTAAACCGCGGCATGCTGCATCTTGGTGCAGCGAGTGTCAATGCCAGATGACAGGCACCAGAATGGGGCGTTCAGCCTGCCTGTTGTGATCCTTTTCACAAAAAATAGACTGGACCCCATAACGAAGCCCTGTGGACAGGGCTCGCAGCCCGCCCGCAACGGCAGGCGACAGACACACTCTCTTTACTTCGCTTGGATACAGGTTATGGACAACACCTCGATTCGCACTGCCCATCCCATTTATGAGGATGTGCTGGCCCTGCTGACGGCGGCCGGCTTTGTTTCCCTCGGCATCTTTCTGTTTCATCAGGTTGGCCTGCTCACCGGCGGGACTGCCGGGCTGGCGCTGTTGCTGCAAAAGGTGACCGGTATCAGCTTCGGCCTGCTGTTTTTCGGCATCAACCTGCCCTTCTATGCGCTGGCATGGCTGCGGATGGGGCCACGTTTTACCTTCAACACCTTTGTCTCGGTGGCGGCGGTCTCCTACATGACCGATCACCTCAACGGTGTATTGCAGATCGGCAAGATAGAGCCCCTCTATGCGGCGCTGATCGGCGGCACCCTGATCGGCATGGGTCTGCTCATCATGTTTCGCCACAAGTCGAGTCTGGGTGGCTTCAACATTCTGGCGCTCTTTATTCAGGATCGCTTTGGCATCCGGGCGGGCAAGCTACAGATGGGGCTCGATTGCGCCATTGTCGTCGCCTCGTTTTTCGTGGTGCAGCCCTGGATTTTGGCGCTCTCCATCGTGGCGGCGGTTATCTGTAATCTGGTGTTGACACTTAACCACAAGCCGGGCCGCTACCAGATTGCCTGACGAGCGGCAGCCGTGACGCGATAAGACAAGAGTGACCCGATAGCACGAGACAGCCACAAGGGGCCTTCCAGTCTAACCGGATTGGGACGCGAAAACAGTCAGGCGAGCTTGAAGGAGTGGATCTGGCTGTCGAGATCCTTGCTGTGCTGTTCGACCAGCTCGGAGGCCTCTTGCAGTTCGCGTAGCACCACGACCGATCCTTCGGCGATCTGCTTGACCTGTTCCAGGTTGCCGCGCATCTCTTCGGCGACCGAGCTCTGCTGCTCGGAGGCGGCGGCGATGTGGCGGTTCATGTCGGCTACACCCTGTACCCGCTGCACTATGGTGGCGAGCTGGGTACCAGCCTGGGTAACCTGTTCCACTCCCTTGTCGGCCTGACGCACGCTCTGGGCCATCAGTTCGGCGGCCTGAGCGGCATTGCCCTGCAACTGCTCGATCATCTTCTGGATCTCGACGGTGGCAGCTTGGGCCCGGTTGGCCAGCTCGCGCACTTCGGAGGCGACCACGGCAAAGCCGCGACCCGCTTCACCGGCGCGAGCCGCTTCGATGGCGGCGTTCAGTGCCAGCAGGTTGGTCTGCTCCGAGATGCCGCGAATGGTGTCGACTACCGAACCGATGCGCTCGACCCCTTGCTCCACCTGATTGACCACGGTGGCAGATTGCTGGATGTTACCGGAGAGGGTGTCGATGGTGCTGACGGTGTCGGCGACGCAGCGGCTTCCCTCTTCCGCCAACCGGCTGGTTTCTGCGGTGGCGTGGGAGGCCTGATCCGCATGGGTGGCCACTTCGCGAATGGCGCCGACCATCTGGCTCATGGCGCTGGCCAGTTGTTCGATCTGGGCAAACTCTTCGCTGATCGCTTCGTTGGCCTCCTCCATGCAGAGGGTCACCTGGGAGGCGATGTCGTTGAGCTCCTTGCAGGCGGCGCGCTGGTTGCCGAACACCTCTTTGAGGTTGTCCTGGGAGTGGGAGACAGCCTTGGCGATATCACCGAATTCGTCGCGGGACTTGAGCAGCACCTTGTGGCTGAGATCCCGCTTGGCGAAACGATCCAGCAGGCCAACCAGATAGTGAACCTGTTTGACCATCAGGCGGGAGCCAGTGAGCAGCAGGATCACGAACAGCAGCCCCATGATGGCGGTCTCCATCAGACCGGTCCAGAGCAGGCGATTGGAGATGGCATCCGCCTTGGCTGGATCGAGTCCTTCGCTGAGCAGGGTCGCTTCCAGATTGTTGGCGTCAAACCAGAGTTTGGTCAGTAGCAGGAGGGTACTGAACACCATCAGCAGCACCACTTTGGGTACCAGGCGGATGTTGCTCATCCGTTTCTCCAGCAGGTTCAACTGCATTGTTGCTCTCCTTTTAATTGCGGCTTTTCCTTTGTCCTCAGGACTATCGGCATTATCTTCTCTTTTATTAATTTGTACTGTGCTTAAAGTTGGAAAATGTATGCGAAATCACTCTTCTGGCCTGAGATCCATGGATCTGCTTATGGCTTTGCTCTCAATCGTCTCGGTGACTCTGGTGGGATTCCGTTGGTTGGGGGATGGTCACTTTTCGACCGAGACACTCGCCCTGTTTTATGACCTGGACAGTCTGATCTGCTACATCTTCCTCTCCCACTTCTTCTATGGCTGGTTCTGTGCCAGTGACAAGCGCGCTTTCTTCAAGGCGAACTGGTTCTATTTGCCGGGCAGTCTACCCATGGTGGAGCAGTTGCGCTGGGCCCGGCTGATCCAGCTTTATCGGGTGATCCAGTTGCTGCGCAGCAATCCCAGCTTGCTGGCGATCGTAAACAAGGAACGAAATGAGACCCGGTTGGCAGGCATCCTGCTGCTCTTCTTTCTGCAGATCGGGGTGGGGACAGCCCTCATCTACTGGATAGAGGGAGATAAGCCCGGCAGTCAGATCCACAATGCCTATGATGCCTTCTGGTGGACTCTGGTGACCCTGTCCACCATCGGCTATGGGGACATAGTGCCGCAAACCGAGGAGGGGCGTTTCGTCGCCAGCTTGCTGATCCTGTTCGGGGTCGGTCTGTTCAGTGCCCTGAGTGGTTTTATGGCCAGTCTGTTTTTGCAACCTCATAAAGGGGATGGCGAAACCGACAAGTGGCGCCATCACTACAACAATCAGCAGGAGGAGTTGCTGAGGGAGGTTCGCGCCCTGCGCAACGAGGTGCGGGAGCTGAAGAACAAGTGAGGCCGCGGGCGGGCAAGTTGCGAGGTGACTCGCAACTCTGCGCTCTTTATCCGGGGGGAGGTGCTTTTTCTTTGCTTGTCCTTTAACCTGCAGGCGGCTTAACATTCAACCTCTTGTCCAAACCTGAAAAAGAGAACCGATCGACCATGCGCGCCCTTCTCGGGATTTTGATCTGCTTGTGTGCCAACCAGGCACTGGCCGATACCCGTTATGTCTCCGACAACATCTTTACCTTTATCCACAATGGCCCGGGCACCCAGTACCGGATCCTTGGTAGCGTCAAGGCTGGTGAACCGCTGGAGGTAAAGGCGGTAAACAGCGAGGCCGGTTTCACCCAGGTGGTGGACGGTCGTGGCCGCGAGGGGTGGATCAAGAACAGCGAGCTGCAGGGCGAGATCAGCCTGCGCGAGCGCCTGCCCCAGGTGGAAAAGGAGCGGGACGAGCTCAAAGCCCGGCTGCAGAACCTCAACGGTGATAACGAGCAACGCTTCACCGAGAAGGATGGCCAGATCGCGGCCCAGAGCAAGGAGATCGCCGCCCTCAAGGCCCAGCTGGCCAGCCAGGGCGAGGAGATGAGCAATCTCAAAGAGCAGAATGATGCCCTGACCCAGAGCTACGACAACCAGGAACATGACATGCAGATGGACTGGTTTATTCGTGGTGGCGCCATGGTGGGGGCGGGGATCCTGCTCGGCATCCTGCTGCCGATGCTGCCCCGTCGTCGCAGCCGCGGCGATCGCTGGATGAACTGACAATAGTTGTCTCAACGAATCGAAGGGTCGCTGTGGCGGCCCTTCTTTTTTATCCCGGTTTGCGGCCGCGCCGGTTGCCGCTGGCGGTGGGTCGGGAGGCGGGATGCATGGTGGCAGGATTGTATACAAAATGATGTCAGATGACCCTCATCATACTCAGCAAGGCGGCTCGCAGAGGGGGAGTGGCGCAGAATTAGCGATCTTTGTTAAAGAGTGGCAACAAATTCATTTCATATAGGGTGCAACATTGTATACATTATCGGCGTTTCGGCGGCGCGTCCGCCTTTGTCGATATCAGCCTTCGGGCGTACAGGAAGACCCCCTATGTTCAAAGCTACTCAAGTGCTTGCTGCTGACTATATCCCCTCCGATCTGGCCGCCCTGCGCGAAGCCATCACCCAGAACTACGTGGTGGATGAAAATGCCCATCTGGCCGAACTGTCGGCCATGCTGCCGGGGGATGGCGCCGCGCTGGAGCAGGTGACCCAGCGCGCCCGCACCCTGGTGACCAAGGTGCGCAAGGAGAGCGGCTCCGGTGACGGTATCGATGCCTTCCTGCAGGAGTACAGCCTCGATACCCAGGAGGGGATCATCCTGATGTGTCTGGCCGAGGCGCTGCTGCGTATTCCCGATGCCGAGACCGCCGATGCCCTGATCAAGGACAAGCTCTCCGGCGCCAACTGGTCATCCCATTTTCGCAAGAGTGACTCTACTCTGGTCAACGCCTCCACCTGGGGGCTGATGCTGACCGGCAAGATCATCAAGCTGGACAAGAAGCTCGACGGCAACCCGGCCAACTTGCTGGGGCGCATGGTCAACAAGCTGGGGGAGCCGGTGGTGCGCTCCGCCATGTACGCCGCCATGAAGATCATGGGCAAGCAGTTCGTGCTGGGTCGCGACATGAAGGAGGCGCTCAAGGCGAGCCGCAAATCCCGCGAGCTGGGCTACACCCACACCTACGACATGCTGGGTGAGTCGGCGCTGACCTTGCAGGATGCCGACAAGTATCTGACCGATTACCGCAATGCCATCGAGGCGGTCGGTAACGAGCGGATCAGCGACGGCGGCCCGGCCCCCTCCATCTCCATCAAGCTCTCGGCGCTCCATCCACGCTATGACGTAGCCAACCGTGAGCGGGTGCTCGGCGAGATGTGCGAGCGACTGGTGGGGCTGGTGCGGCTGGCCCGTGACAAGGATGTGGCCATCAGCATCGACGCCGAGGAGATGGACAGACTCGAGCTATCCCTCGATCTGTTCGAGCAGCTCTACCGCTCCGACGCCAACCGTGGCTGGGGCAAGCTCGGCATGGTGGTGCAGGCCTACTCCAAGCGCGCGTTGCCGGTGCTCTGCTGGCTCACCGCGCTGGCCCGCGAGCAGGGTGATCTCATTCCGGTGCGACTGGTGAAAGGGGCCTACTGGGACAGCGAACTGAAATATGCCCAGCAGGCGGGCCTGCCCGGCTATCCGCTGTTTACCCGCAAGGCGGGCACCGATATCTCCTACCTCGCCTGCGCCCGCTACCTGCTGAGCGAGCCGACTCGCGGCTTTATCGCCCCCCAGTTCGCCACCCACAACGCCAATACCGTGGTCAGCATTCTGGAGATGGCGGGCGATCGCCAGTTCGAATTCCAGCGTCTGCACGGCATGGGGGAGGAGCTGCACAACGCCGTGCTGAACGACAATCCCGGCCTGCACTGCCGCATCTATGCGCCGGTCGGCGCCCACAAGGATCTGCTGCCCTATCTGGTGCGCCGCCTGCTGGAGAACGGGGCCAATACCTCCTTCGTCCACAAGCTGGTGGATCCCAACACCCCGGTGGACTCGCTGGCCGAGCACCCGCTGCGTACCCTCAAGCGCTACTCCGGCTTTGCCAACGACCGCATTCCGCAGCCGGTGAACCTCTTCACCGACCGCAAGAACTCCAGCGGCGTCAATATGAACATCCTCTCCATCCAGCGCCCCTTCTTCGCCCGCTTGAAAGAGCTGGAGAGCAAGCAGTGGCTGGCAGGGCCTATCGTCGATGGCGAGACCCTCAAGCGCAGCGAGGCTCGTACCGTGCTGAGCCCGCAGGATGTGAGCCTCACCGTCGGCAAGATCCACTGGGCCGACGAGCAGGCGGTGGAGCAGGCCTTGGCATCTGCTCACGCTGCCTTCCCGCGCTGGCGTGAAACCCCGGTGAGCGAGCGGGCCGCCGCGCTGGAGAAGCTGGCGGATCTGCTGGAAGCGAACCGCGAGCAGTTCGTCTCCCTCTGTACCCGCGAGGCGGGCAAGCTGCTGCAAGATGGCATCGACGAGGTGCGCGAAGCGGTCGATTTCTGTCGCTACTACGCGGTGCAGGCCCGCAGCTTGATGGGGCAGGCGACCCTGCTACCCGGGTACACCGGCGAGCAGAACGAGCTGTTCCTGCAGGGGCGCGGGGTGTTCGTCTGCATCAGCCCGTGGAACTTCCCGCTGGCGATTTTCCTGGGACAAGTCGCTGCTGCGCTGGCCACCGGCAACACCGTCATCGCCAAACCGGCGGAGCAGACCGGCCTTATCGCCCATCTGGCGGTGACTCTGGCCCATCAGGCCGGTATTCCGGGCGACGTGCTACAGCTGCTGCCCGGTGACGGTGCCACCGTCGGCGCCAAGTTGACAGCTGATCCGCGCATCGGCGGCGTCTGTTTCACCGGATCCACCGAGACAGCCAAGCTCATCAACATGACCCTGGCTAAGCGCGATGGCGCCATTTTGCCGCTCATCGCAGAGACCGGTGGTCAGAACGCCATGATCGTCGACTCCACCGCCCTGCCGGAGCAGGTGGTGCGCGATGTGGTGAGTGCCGCCTTCCAGAGCGCCGGTCAGCGCTGCTCGGCCCTGCGGGTGCTCTACCTGCAGGAGGAGATCTCCGAGCGGGTACTGGAGATACTCACTGGCGCCATGCAGGAGCTGAAAGTGGGCAATCCGGCCGAGCACAATACCGACGTCGGCCCGGTCATCGATGCCGAGGCCAAGGCCGGTCTCGATGCTCACCTCGCCTACATGATGCCGCGTGCTCGCCTGATCGCCCAGGCTCCGATGCCCGCCACGACCATGGAAGGGCACTTCGTCCAGCCGACCGCGCTGGAGATCGGCTCCATCCGCGAGCTGGCTAAAGAGCAATTCGGCCCCATCCTGCACGTGGTGCGCTACGCCACCCGGGATCTGGACAAGGTGATCGGCGACATCAATGGCACCGGTTACGGCCTGACGCTCGGGATCCACAGCCGCAACGAATCCCACGCCGAGGAGCTGGCAAGCCGCATCAATGTCGGCAACGTCTATATCAACCGCAACCAGATCGGCGCCATGGTCGGGGTGCAGCCGTTCGGCGGGCAGGGGCTCTCCGGCACCGGCCCGAAGGCGGGTGGCCCCCACTATCTCGGGCGGTTTGTTACCGAGAAGACCCGCACCATCAACACCACGGCGGTGGGTGGCAACGCCTCCCTGCTGGCGATGGGCGATGCCTGATCCGCGTCGCTAGAGGCCGGATACTGGATGCCGGATAACAGCGGGCCGCCTTCGGGCGGCCTCTTTATTTGCGCCATCCGTTTTTTACGAATGGGACAATCGGCCACGGCGGGGTCGTCAGCGACCTGTGCTGGTCGTAAGATGGGAATCATTCGCACGGCTTTTGGCCTCTGCTGGGGCCCGCCGTAGCCAGGGTTTTGTTTAAACGAGAGTGTTCATCTGATGTCATTAACCGAACAAGCCCGCTGGTTCGTGCTGGGGGGCGATCATCTGGTACTGCTCGATCATCAGGGTCAGGTGCCACAGGGCAGTAAAGCGTGTCTGCCTGCTGCGCTGGCTGACGCCCCTTTCGAGCGTTTCGACGAGTGGCAGGGATTGCCCTGCTATCTGCTGGATCTGGGTGATGATGCCGACACGAACGCCATGAGCCCGCTGCGCCAGCTGATGGTGGCGGGGGACGAGGAGGGCTTTCGCCTCGCTGGCCGCGCCTGGCAGCTGGTCACCTTCCGTCGCACCCACCGTTTCTGCGGCGAGTGCGGCGCCCCCATGACCCCGAAGGCGGGGGAGTGGGCGCAGGTGTGCCACCACGGTCACACGGCCTATCCGCGCATCTCCCCCTGCATTATCGTGGCGGTGCGCAAGGGGCCGGAGATCCTCTTGGCGGCCCATCGCCGTCACTATCAGGCGGACGATCCCATGTATACCGTGCTGGCCGGCTTTGTCGAGGCGGGGGAGAACCTCGAGCAGTGCGTGGCGCGGGAGGTGTTCGAGGAGAGCGGCATCCGGGTACGCAATGTGCGTTATGTGGCGAGCCAGCCCTGGCCCTTCCCCCACAGCCTGATGATGGGCTTCACCGCCGATTATGAGAGCGGCGAGATCAGGGTGCAGGATGACGAACTGGTGGCCGCCGATTTCTTTGCCGCAGAGCGGCTGCCGCGTTTGCCGCCCCACGGCACCATCGCTCGACGCTTGATTGAGCGTTCGCTGGCGGGCGAGGGATAACGAGGCGCTTATATTTTCGCCAACATTTTTGCACTTATTGTTACAAGCGGGACGCGCTGGTTTGCGCCCCTTCACATCTTTGCAACCGCACGCCCATTTGCCACGTTTTGGGCAGTCCGCTCCGGTGGGCAAAGTGGTATTATGGCCGCCATTTTATGCGTGATACGAACTCAGGAACTGGGATGAAAGAGCTGAAGAACGATCGATACCTGCGCGCTTTGCTGCGTCAGGACGTGGACATGACCCCGGTATGGATGATGCGCCAGGCTGGCCGTTATCTGCCGGAATACAAGGCGACTCGCGCCCAGGCGGGGGATTTCATGTCCCTGTGCCGCAATGCCGAGCTGGCCTGTGAAGTCACCCTGCAGCCGCTGCGCCGCTACCCGCTCGATGCCGCCATCCTCTTCTCCGACATCCTCACCGTGCCCGATGCCATGGGGCTGGGTCTCTGCTTCGAGCAGGGCGAAGGCCCGCGCTTCGAGCGCCCCATCAAGTCCATGGCGGACGTGCAGGCGCTACCCATCCCGGATCCGGAAGACGAGCTCGGCTACGTGATGAACGCGGTGCGCACCATTCGCCGCGAGCTGAAGGGTGAAGTGCCGCTGATCGGCTTCTCCGGCAGCCCCTGGACCCTGGCCACCTACATGGTGGAGGGGGGCAGCTCCAAGGCGTTCACCAAGATCAAACAGATGATGTATGCAGAGCCGCAGACCCTGCACCTGCTGCTGGACAAGCTGGCGGACAGCGTGATCGCCTATCTCAACGCCCAGATCAAGGCGGGTGCCCAGGCGGTCATGGTGTTCGACACCTGGGGCGGCGTGCTCACCCCGCGCGATTACCGCGACTTCTCCCTGCAGTACATGCACAAGATCGTCGATGGCCTGATCCGCGAGCACGATGGTCGCCGCGTGCCGGTCACCCTGTTTACCAAGAACGGCGGTCAGTGGCTGGAGCAGATCGCCGCCACCGGTTGCGATGCGCTGGGTCTGGACTGGACCACCGACATTGCCGACGCCAAGCGTCGGGTCGGTGACAAGGTGGCGCTGCAGGGCAACATGGATCCCTCCATGCTCTACGCCACTCCCGCTCGTATCCGTGAAGAGGTCGCCTCCATTCTGGCCGGTTTCGGTCAGGGCAACGGCCACGTCTTCAACCTGGGTCACGGCATCCATCAGGATGTGAACCCGGAGCACGCCGGCGTGTTCGTCAACGCGGTACATGAGCTCTCCGCCCAGTACCACGGCCGCTAAGGCCGGGGCGAGCGAAGAGAAACTGATTGATATCCGGGGCCGCAAGGCCCCGTTTTACATTTAAAAAGGCGCCGCGACGACGAGAGCATGGCGCCTGTGCAGGAGGCAAGATGAGCAGCAAGTCACTGGATTGGGGTATCGATCTTGGCGGTACCAAGTGTGAATGTGTGGTGCTGGATGGCGACGAGGTGCTGCTGCGCCACCGCATCCCCACCGAGCGGGCTGGTGGTTATGAGCACATGATCGGCCAGATCGCCAAGCTGGTAGCGCAGTGCGCCGAGAAGATTGGCCAGCGCCCGACCGTCATCGGCATGGGCACGCCGGGGGCGCGGGATCCGCAGACCGGTCTGATGAAGAACTGCAATACCACCGAGCTCAACGGCAAGCCGTTCAAGGAGGATCTGGAGCGCAAGCTGGGCGTGCCGGTGCTGATTGCCAACGACGCCAACTGCTTCGCGCTGGCAGAAACCCATCTGGGTGCAGTGCGCCAGCACCATCCCGATGCGAAAGTGGTATTCGGCATCATCATGGGCACCGGAGTTGGCTCCGGCATCGTCATCAACGGCCAGATCCTCAACGGCCACCACGGCATCGCCGGTGAGTGGGGCCACAACGTGCTCTCCCCCGATGGTCCCGAGTGCTACTGCGGCAAGCGTGGCTGCGTCGAGACCCTGATCAGCGGCCCGGCGCTGGAGGCCTGGTACGAAGCCAAGGCCAAGCGTCATCTTTCGCTGGCCCAAATCGCGGCGGCCACCGCTTACGATCATGTGGCCAAGCTCACCATCGACCGGCTGCACCTGTTGTTTGGTCAGGCGCTGGCCAACGTGGTCAACATTCTCGACCCGGATGTGATCGTCATCGGCGGCGGGGTGGGCAATGTGCAGAGCCTTTACAGCGCCGGACGGCAGACTATTTTGCCCTTCCTCTTTAATCCCCGCTTCGCAACCCCCATTATTGCTCCTGCCCTTGGCGACAGTGCCGGGGTATTCGGGGCCGCACTGCTGGCCCGCGGTGAATTCAAGGAGGCCCTGCTGTCGTAGCCGGGGCTCCCGGGCGGCCGGTGCGTCGCCCTGTTGCTGGTTCAAGGAAACGGATTCTCGATGATCAAGATTGCCATCAATGGTTACGGGCGGATCGGTCGCAACGTGTTGCGAGCCCTCTATGAAAGCGGGCGCGACGAGACCATCAAGATCGTCGCCATCAACGAGCTGGCGGCCCCCGAGGCCATGGTGCACCTGACCCGTTACGATACCAGTCACGGTCGCTTCCACCATCCGGTGCAACTGGCGGGCAGCAGCATGCTGGTGGGGGAGGATCTCATCTCCCTGTTTGCCGAGCGGGATCCGTCAAAGCTGCCGTGGCGGGCGCTGGGGGTGGATGTGGTGCTCGATTGCACCGGGGTGTTCGGCTCGCGGGCCGATGCCGAGCTGCATCTGGCGGCGGGGGCGGGCAAGGTGCTCTTCTCCCATCCGGCCGATGCGGATGTGGATGCCACCGTGGTCTACGGGGTCAACCATCAGGTGCTGACGGGGCGTGAGCGGATCGTCTCCAACGCCTCCTGTACCACCAACTGCGTGGTGCCGGTGATTGAAACATTGCATCGAGAATTTGAGATAAATTGTGGTACTATTACGACAATTCATTCGGCCATGCATGATCAGCAAGTCATCGATGCCTACCACAGTGACTTGCGCCGAACCCGCGCTGCCAGTCAGTCCATCATTCCGGTGGATACCAAGCTGGCAAAGGGGCTGGAGCGTATCCTGCCCCACTTCGCCGGCAAGTTCGAGGCGATTGCGGTACGGGTGCCGACCATCAATGTAACAGCGATGGATCTCAGTATTACTGTTCGTAAAAAAGTGACAGTTACTGACGTAAATCAAGCCCTGCAACGGGCATCCAGAGGTACATTACACGGTATTCTGGATTACACGGAAGAGCCTTTGGTCTCCGTAGACTTCAATCATGATGCACACTCCTGCATCATTGATGGTACCCAGACCCGGGTGAGCGATGCCAACCTCGTCAAGATGTTGATGTGGTGCGATAACGAATGGGGCTTCGCAAACCGGATGCTGGATACCACCCGGGCCATGATGGCCGCAGGCTGAGCCTGCCCCGGGCGAATAGGTTACTGTTTTTAACATTACCTGAAAATATAGAGGACTGAATATGTCTGTTATCAAGATGACTGACCTGGATCTGGCGGGTAAACGCGTTCTGATCCGTGCTGACCTGAACGTACCGGTAAAAGACGGCAAGGTCACCTCCGATGCACGTATCGTTGCGACTCTGCCGACCATCAAGCTGGCTCTGGAAAAAGGCGCCAAGCTGATGATCACCTCCCACCTGGGTCGTCCGACCGAGGGTGAATACAACGAAGAATTCTCCCTGGCTCCGGTTGTCAACTATCTGAAAGACGCTCTGTCCTGCCCGGTTCGCCTGGCCAAGGATTACCTGGATGGCGTAGAAGTCGCCGCCGGTGAGCTGGTTGTGCTGGAAAACTGCCGTTTCAACAAAGGCGAGAAGAAGAACACCGAAGAGCTGGCCAAAAAATACGCCGCCCTGTGTGACGTCTTTGTAATGGATGCGTTCGGTACAGCTCACCGCGCCGAAGGTTCCACCTACGGTGTGGCCCAGTTCGCGCCGGTTGCTTGTGCCGGTCCGCTGTTGGCGGGTGAACTGGAAGCCCTGGGCAAAGCCATGCTGAAGCCCGAGCGCCCGATGGTTGCCATCGTTGGCGGCTCCAAGGTCTCCACCAAGCTGACCGTTCTGGAATCCCTCTCCAAGATCGCTGACCAGCTGGTTGTCGGTGGTGGCATCGCCAACACCTTCATCGCTGCTGCCGGTCACAACGTCGGCAAGTCCCTGTGCGAGCACGACCTGATCGACACCGCCAAGAAACTGGCTGCCGAGACTAACATTCCGGTGACCACCGACGTGGTTGTCGGTGCCGAGTTCTCCGAGTCCACTCCGGCTACCATCAAGTCTGTTGCTGATGTGACCGACGGCGACATGATCTTCGACATCGGCCCTGACTCTGCCAAGGCCCTGGCTGACATCATCATGAACGCCAAGACCATCCTGTGGAACGGCCCGGTCGGTGTATTCGAGTTCGACCAGTTCGCTGAAGGCACCAAGATCATCGCCGAAGCCATCGCTGCTTCTCCGGCCTTCTCCATCGCTGGCGGTGGTGACACCCTGGCTGCCATCGACAAGTTCGGCATCGCTGACAAAGTCTCCTACATCTCCACTGGCGGCGGCGCCTTCCTGGAGTTCGTAGAAGGCAAGGTTCTGCCGGCTGTTGAGATTCTGGAACAGCGCGCCAAAGCCTAATTGACCCGAGACGGGGGGCAAAAGCCTCCCGTTTCGTTTATCATGTGCCCGCTGTGCCGGTTCATGATGAACCCCCCATTTTTTATTAACGGCATACGAGACAGGACGATTAAACATGTCTAAGAAAATTTTCGACTTCGTAAAACCCGGCGTGATCACTGGTGATGACGTTCAGAAAGTGTTCGCCATCGCTAAAGAGAACGGCTTTGCTCTGCCGGCCGTAAACTGCGTTGGTACCGACTCCGTTAACGCCGTACTGGAAGCTGCCGCCAAGGTTAAAGCGCCGGTTATCGTTCAGTTCTCCAACGGTGGTGCCGTGTTCACCGCCGGTAAGGGCCTGAAGCTGGAAGGCCAGAAAGCCGCCATCCTGGGTGCTATCTCCGGTGCCAAGCACGTTCACGCCGTTGCCGAAGCCTACGGTGTTCCGGTTATCCTGCACACCGACCATGCTGCCAAGAAGCTGCTGCCGTGGATCGACGGTCTGCTGGACGCGGGCGAGAAGCACTTTGCTGAAACCGGCAAGCCGCTGTTCTCCTCCCACATGCTGGACCTGTCCGAAGAGTCTCTGGAAGAGAACATCGACATCTGCTGCGAGTACCTGACCCGCATGGCCAAGATGAACATGACTCTGGAGCTGGAACTGGGTTGCACCGGTGGCGAAGAAGACGGCGTCGACAACAGCCACATGGATCAATCTGCTCTGTACACCCAGCCGGAAGATGTGGCTTACGCTTACGAGCGTCTGTCCAAGATCAGTCCGCGTTTCACCATCGCTGCCTCCTTCGGCAACGTACACGGTGTCTACAAGCCGGGTAACGTCAAGCTGACCCCGTCCATCCTGGACGCTTCCCAGAAGTACGTTTCCGAGAAGTTTGGCATCCCTGCCAAGTCTCTGGACTTCGTATTCCACGGTGGTTCAGGTTCCACTCTGGAAGAGATCCGCGAGTCCATCTCCTACGGCGTAGTGAAGATGAACATCGACACCGACACCCAGTGGGCAACTTGGGAAGGTCTGCTGAACTTCTACAAGAAGAACGAAGCTTACCTGCAAGGCCAGCTGGGCAACCCGGAAGGCGCCGACAAGCCGAACAAGAAGTTCTACGATCCGCGCGTATGGCTGCGTGAAGGTCAGACTTCTATGATCGCTCGTCTGGAGAAAGCATTCTCCGACCTGAACGCCATCGACGTACTGTAATTCGTTACCGTACCTTGATTGCATGAAAAGGCGCCCTTCGGGGCGCCTTTTGCATTTCTGTGATCCGCGCAGGTTGGCGAGTGGGTGAAGAGGTGGGTATTATCGAAACAACTTTGCTTATTTTATTAAACAATTTGCCACCAAAGCAGGATGCTGAGTATGCAGGCAGGAAAGCACAACGGATATCAGGAGCACGTCGCCTCCTACTACGCGGCCACCCGCAACGACTCGCAACAGTGGCCCGAGCTGGAGGGGGAGTACAAGGCTGACGTCTGCATCATCGGTGGCGGCTTTACCGGTCTCAATACCGCCATCAATCTGGCGGATGCCGGTTACAAGGTCGCCTTGCTGGAGGCCAATCGCATCGGCTGGGGCGCTTCCGGGCGCAACGGCGGCCAGCTTATTCGCGGTATCGGCCACGACACCAGCCAGTTTGCCCGCTGGATTGGCGAGCAAGGAGTGCGCGAGCTGGATCTGATGGGGCTGGAGGCGGTGCAACTGGTGCGCGAGCGGGTCGAGCGCTTCAATATCGACTGCGATCTCACCTGGGGCTACTGCGACCTCGCGACTCGTCAGCGTCATCTGGCCAGCTTCGAGGAGGATCTCGCGCATCTGGCGAGCCTCGGCTATGAACACGAGCTGAGACTGGTCCCGCGCGAAGATATCCATAGCGTGGTGGGATCGGATCGCTATATCGGCGGCCTCATCGACATGGGCTCCGGCCATCTGCATCCCCTCAATCTGGCGCTGGGCGAGGCGCGCGCCGCCGCCAGCCTCGGGGTTTCCCTGTTTGAACACTCCAGAGTGACTCATATCGACTACGGCAAGCAGGTCGAGGTGACCACCGCCCACGGCCGGGTCACTGCCGATTATCTGGTGATTGGCTGCAACGCTTATCTCAATGATCTTAATCCGGAGCTGGGAGGACGGGTGCTGCCCGCCGGTTCTTACATCCTCGCCACCGAGGTGCTCGATCGCCGCTTGCGCCAGCGACTGCTGCCGCAAAACATGGCAGTGTGCGACCAGAACGTGGCGCTCGACTACTACCGCCTCTCCGCCGATGGCCGCCTGCTGTTTGGCGGCGCCTGCAACTATTCGGGGCGAGACCCGAAGGATATCAAGGCCTTTATGTTGCCCAAGCTGCTGCGGGTCTTCCCCGAGCTGGCCGAGACTGCCATCGAGTTCCAGTGGGGCGGGATGATCGGGATCGGCGCCAATCGGCTGCCGCAGATTGGCCGCTTGAAGGAACACCCCAACGTGCTCTACGCCCAGGCCTACTCCGGTCATGGCCTCAATGCGACTCACATGGCGGGCAAGCTGGTGGCCGAGGCGATCCGTGGTGAGAGCCGGGGTTTCGATCTCTTTGCCAGCGTGCCCCATATCACCTTCCCCGGTGGCCCGGCACTGCGCTCCCCGCTGTTGGCACTGGGAATGTTGTGGCACCGGATGAAGGATATCTTCTGATGCCGATTGTCAGCCTGCGCAGTGATGGCTGAACGCGGCCCCCTTGCCAGCCCCTTGTTTATAGCGGGTAGGCTCTATCATCCCGCCTGATAGACCAAAAGATGCATTCGCGCCAATCCCTGCCGGTTGGCGCTATCTTTTAGGTGTGAGAGCGGTTATCTGCCAAGGGGACGAGGGTGTGTCTGCTTGTCGGAATACTTGCCGAAAAAGGGCCGAGGACGGAGAGATAGGAGGGCCGAGATGGAGATGAATGTGGTCGCGTCAGGCGGGCTCAGCCCGCTGGCGCAACGGCAGGGATCTCTCGCTGCGCAGGCACCGGAGAGGGCCACGCCGTCGTCATCGACAGGCAGCGACAGCCGGATGGTGCGCGACCTTGGTGCTGTGCTGGACGAGCTGGGGCTGTCGCCGAAAGGGGCGGATGGCGGCGGGAGCAGTGCTTCAATCAGGGATTCGCTGGAAGCGTTCATCAACACCATGATGGGCTCCTTGCAACAGCAGCAAGAGCAACAGCTGGCATTGCAGCAACAACAGCGGCAAGAGCAGGAACAGCGCAAACTCGCCATCGATGACAGTAGCGAGAACCCGCTCAAGCGGGATCTGGATCGCCTGCTGGAGACGCTGGATCAACAGGGCGGACAGGGAAAAGAGAGCGAGCAAGGAGCCGAGATCGAAGCGGTGAACCCCTTGCAGAGCCAGCTGACCAAGCTGCTGGAGAGCAGCGGTGCGGCAGAGCGCGGGGTCACCCTCAAGGAGGTGTTGTCGGGGTTGGCCAGCAAGCTGCCGAGTGAACCCGCCGAGCGAAAAGGGTATCGGGTCGATACCCAGGTCTGAGCTGGTTGGCAACGGCAGGAGAGTCGTTGCAGAGCATAAGGGGCGGGAAGCGCTTTATTGGGCCGGTTCCGCCAGCCGCCAGCCCTGTTCGTCCTTCATCATCCACACCTCTGCCTCTTGCGGCAGCACCTGACCTGCCTCGAACTCGCCATATTTGCGCTCGAGCTCCATCAGTCCCATCTCCTGCTGGAAGGGGCCAACCCGGTCGTATACCAGATCCTCGTCGTGCAACACCTGCAACTGATCGAGCCCCTGCTTGAAGTGAAGCTGGTAACTCACCTTGACCAGATAGACCCCCTCCATCCGCTCCTCCTTGCCGAGGATGGTGAAGTCGCTGATTTCGAACAGGTTGGCATCTGTCTCGGCCAGCAACCTGGCGGTAACTTGGCTCCGGATATCCTCTTCACCGGGCCCTGCACTGCAGCCATAAAGCCAGAGGGCTAGCAGGGGGATGAACCACTTTTTCATCAAAACTCCGGACGGGCGAGACAATCGAAGGGCAAATTTTGCCATGCTGCCGGTCATATACAAGGGATTGCCAGAAAAATCAGCACGTAACGCATAAGGTGGCCCCTGTCTGCTGACAAGGGCGCCACTGGTCAGCGTAGCTGATCAAGCTTGCCTAGAAACTCGGTCGGCCCCATAAAACCGGTGACCCGCTGGCCTGTCAGCTCCTTGCCCTCGCGGTCGAAGAAGATGAGGGTCGGTAACCCCAGCACGTTGAGGCTGTTGAGCAGTTCGATATCGGCATCGTCATTGGCGGTGACATCTGCCTGCAGTAGCACCATCTGGCTGAAGCGCTCCCGCACCGCGGGGTCGCTGAAGGTCTTGTGTTCGAACTCCTTGCAGGCGACGCACCAGTCGGCGTAGAGGTCGAGCAGCACCGGCTTGCCGCGGGCGGCGGCCAGCTGCACCTTGAGATCATCCAGGGTCTTGATGCGGACAAACTGCGGCGCCGTTTGACTGGCATCCGCCGTGACGGCAGCAGGGGCGGCCGGTTGCAGCAGATCCTTGCCCACCACCACGGCACTGATCATCGCCAGCAACAGCACGAAACCGCGCACACTTTTGGCTACCGAGTGGGGCTGGTGCTGGTTGTGGTGATAGAGGTAGCCGCACAGCAGCAGCCCCCAGCCGAGCCAGGCGAGAGTAGCAATCTGATCGCTCCAGAGCCGTGACAGCAGCAGGATGGGCACCGCCAGCAGGGCAAAGCCAAACAACTGCTTGATCACGTCCATCCAGGCGCCTGCCTTGGGCAGCAGCTTGCCCCCCGAGGTGCCGAGCAGCAGCAGCGGCAGCCCCATGCCGAGCGACAGCGCATAGAGCGCCGCGCCGCCGAGCCAGAGATCGCCGCTCTGGGCCACGTAGATCAGCGCCCCCGAGAGCGGCGCCGTGGTGCAGGGGGAGCAGACCAGCCCGGAGATCATCCCCATGATGGCGACCCCTGCTACCGAGCCGCCCTGCTGGCGGTTGGATAGACCGGAGAGGCGGGTTTGCAAACTGCTCGGCAGTTGCAGGGTGTAGAGCCCGAACATGGAGAGGGCCAGCAGCACGAACATCACCGATAGGCCGATCAGCACATAGGGGTGTTGTAGCGCCGCCTGGAATTTCAAGCCCGCCGAGGCCACTACCAACCCCAGCAAGGTGTAGGTGACCGCCATCCCCTGCACATAGACCAGGGAGAGCAGAAAGGCGCGGCCGGTGGAGAGGTGATGACCGGCGCCGGCGATGATGCCGGTCAGGATCGGGTACATGGGGAAGACGCAGGGGGTAAATGCGAGCCCCAGCCCCAGCGCGAAGAAGGCGACGATGCTGAGCCAGAACCCCTGATGGCCAAGGGCTGCCGCCAGCTGATCCTGCTGACTCACAGGTGCGACGCTTTGTGCCGTTTCGGTAGTGGAGGCTGTGGTTGCCGTGACCAGCGGGGTCACATCGATCAGCTTGTCGGTCGGCGGGTAGCAGAGGCCGTCGGTGCAGCCCTGATAGCGCACCCGCAGGGTGGCGCCGTCGCCCACTTCTTTTAGCGGTACCGCGATGCTTACCTGCTGGTAGTAGACCCGGGTCTTGCCGAAGAAGTCATCCTCGTGCTCGGTGCCTTCCGGCAGGGTCGGCTCGCTGAAGGTGAGGTTGTTCCCCTTGAAGCGCAGGCTGTGGCGATAGAGATAGTAATCGTCGGCGATGTGGAGGGTCAGCAGCAGCTGATCCCCGCGCTGTTCGCTCTCGATCTGAAAGGCCTCATCGACCTGCAAAAATTTGGGTTTGGCATTGGCCTCAATGCCCAGCGAGCTGAGCAGGTCGGCGCCGCTGGCGTAGGCCGAGGGGCTGCCTGCCGCTGTCATCAGCAGGGCACAGAGCAGCAACAGGGGAGAGAGCAAGCGGGCGAATGTCATGCGGTCTCCCCATTCAGCCAGTCGAGATAGGCGGGCAGTCCGGCACTCACCGGCAGGGCCAGCAGCTCGGGCACCTCATAGGGGTGATGGGCTTGAATGCATGCCTGCAGCTCGGTAAAGCGCGACTGGCGGGATTTGATGATGAGCTGAATTTCGGTGGCGCGCTCCACCTTGCCTTGCCAGCGATAGACGGAGGTGACGCCCGGCAGCTGATTGATGCAGGCGGCCAACCGCTGGTTCAGCAGCTGTTCGCAGAGAAGGTCGGCACTGGTTTGATCTGGGCAGGTGCAGAGCACCACAATGGCGTCGGTCATAAAGCGGATCTTCACCTCGTTGGGGTAAACCGGGAGGCGCCCTTGCCGTGTCATCCCTGTCTTGCGGATGAAGGTGAAAAAGCGCCCGAAAATCAGCGGCTACTATACCCCAGAGCCGCTTCAAATAGCATCTGTAGCCATTTGTGAGCCAGCGCCAAAAATTAGTGGGGGGCATGAGATAGACGCTGTCATGGGGACAGGGCAGAATGAGCGGGCTTGTTCCCAATTGACGTAAGGAAATGTATGACCCAACAGAATGAGCAGCAGAGAAACCGCATGTTGAGCCTGCTGCGCGAAGGTGAGCGCCGCATGTTGGTTCAATTGGCCGGGCTGCTGCGCACGACCGCCGATGAAATCAATGCCGAGCTGGAGAAAGAGGAGCTGATGGCCACCTTGGAGCAGCCTATCACGGTGGAGTATCTCAACGGCGTGGTGCAGCACCATCTGTTCGAGCGTAAACACAAGGGCGATATGGCGGTTGCCCAGCAGATCCTGAGCGATTATCAGAGCGAACTGGAAGCGCTGCAGGCCGCCCAGGCGCAGCCTGAAGAGGCTGCCGTTGCCGACGAGAGCGGCGAAGAGTTCAAGGCCCAGGCATGAGTGACGGGCAGGTCTGAATCCTTACTTCTGAATCAGCCGGCCTGCCCCCGCTAATCCCTCTCTCGGCCCCATCATGTCTGCCATGATGGGGCCGTGTCGTTTCTTCTGTTGCCTGCCCTTGTTGGCTTTCACTTTCCGGTTCCGGCCCACCCGATTCGCGCCTTAGCGGGCACCTTGCGGCATGCCGTGCGGCACTTCGCGGGGAATGGGGAAGATCTTGTCGTAGCTCAGGTTGTAGACGAAGGCATAAATCAGATAGAAGATCGCAAAGCCGAGATCCAGGAAGAAAGCCTCCAGCAGTGTAATGCCAAGCCACAAAGACATGATTGGCATGGCGGCCAGCAATAACCCCCCCTCGAAACCAATCGCATGGATCACCCGTTGCCACATGCTCTTGTGGGTATGGCCCTGCAACTTCAGCAGCAGCTTGTCGACGCCGACGTTGTAGATGTAGTTCCAGACCGTGGCAAGGAGCGAGAAAAAGATCGCCAGCGGTCCCATGTGGCTGAGATGAATGCCGGTCGCCCAGCTGGCCAGTGGGGCGGCGATGAACAGGCCGATCAATTCAAAGCCGATAGCATGGCGCAGTCGATCGTTACGGGTACGCATAAGTCACTCTCTCAATCAGGTTCATTCACGAATTGCAGGTTAATCTATAGAACTTTCGCGATAGATTCATGTTGGTATCCATCGCTAAAATAGATAGATGACAAGGGGGCTTGTTGGAGGGCCATAGGATGACGCCATCACTGGAACAACTGAGGATCTTGCTGGCCTCTGCCGAAACCGGCTCTTTTTCCGCCGCCGCCCGCAAACTGGGCAAGGCGCAGTCGGTGGTGAGCAGCGCCATCGCCAATCTGGAGATCGACTTGGCGCTCACCCTGTTTGACCGCAGCGGCCGCTATCCGCAGCTGACGGAGGCGGGCGCTCGCATGGTGCAGGAGGCGGGGATCCTGCTGGCGCAGAGTGAACGGTTGCAATCCATTGCCGGAGAGCTGGCGGCAGGTGTGGAGACGCGCCTCACCCTGGCCATCGATGATGACTCCCACCTTCCCTGGCTTGGCACCCTGCTGGAGGAGTTTGCCACCCGCTACCCGAGCGTAGAGCTGGAGCTGCTCTTCCCGTTGATGGAGGATGTGACCGAGATGCTGGTGACCGGCCGGGCCCAGCTCGGTATCAGCTACCAGAAGGTGCACCCCCAGCGGGAGATCGTCGCCCGTTCGCTGGGGGAGGTGACCATGCCGCTGGTGGTATCACCGGATCATCCGCTGGCCCGCAAGCAGCCGCT
This sequence comes from Aeromonas sp. YN13HZO-058, assembly GCF_001921245.1. Lineage (NCBI taxonomy): Bacteria > Pseudomonadati > Pseudomonadota > Gammaproteobacteria > Aeromonadales > Aeromonadaceae > Aeromonas > Aeromonas sp. YN13HZO-058. Next base: position 29,505 of record NZ_MQSY01000044.1, read on the forward strand.
GCGGGAGGTCGACCTGCAGGGGGCACGCCAGCTGATGGTGACCGGCCGACGGGAAGGGAGCGAGCGTCAGCGTTTTCGCATCTCGGCTCAGGTGTGGTGGGTCGAGGGGGATCTCGGGGTGCTGGAGCTGGTCAAGCGGGGCCTCGGCTGGTCCGCCATTCCGGCATTTCTGCTGCATCAGCCGCTGAAGCGGGGCGAAGTGGTGGTTCTGGAGCCGGACTTTATCGCCAGCCACGCGCTGGCGCTGGAGCTGCAGTGGCATCGCGCCCGCCCGCTGGGGCAGGCGGGGCGCTGGCTGAAGGAGGCACTGCTGGCGCGTGTGCCTCGCTAGCCGACCTTACTCGGTCAAGGCATAAGGCAGGGGTTGCAGGGTGAGGCGGGAGCCTTCGTCCTGCTTGAGGCGGAATTGGGCGTCAGCCTCGGTATCTTTCGGCAGCACGGCGGTGAGCCACACCTGCCCAGCCTGTTGCCAGGCGTTGAGCACCATGCCGCTGCGGCGCCAGTTGTCACCCAATTTCAGCTCAAGGGTATCGCCGCTGGCGACCGGCTCGCCGGTGGTGCCCGCCAGCAAGAACAGGGCGCGATTGTTGGCGCCGCGATACTTGGCGCGGGCCACCGTCTCCTGCCCCATGTAGCAACCCTTGTTGAAGCAGATGCCATCCAGCGCCTGCAGGTTAAGCATCTGCGGGATGAACTCCCCCTGATGCACTGCTTCCATGTGCGGCAGACCCGCCTTGATCTCGAGCCCCCACCAGAGTGACTCGTCACCCTGTGGCAGGGAATCGGCTTGTTGGTTGCTCACCAGCAGCCAGCGATCCTGTTCGATTTTCACCGCCATGCCGCCGTCGATAAGGCCGCTCTGCTCAAGGCCAAACTGCGCGGCGATCCACGCATCGCTGCCCGTACCGGCAATTCCGGTGGCGTGGCGTTCATCGGCGGCGATCTCGACCTTGGAGAAGACGGCAAATTTCTTCAGCTCCGGCAGCTGGCGCTCCAGCACCGACGGGCTGGTCAGCAGCAGCAGGCTGTCCTCGAGGCAGAGCAGGCGGAAATTGCTCCACAGCTTGCCCTTGGGATCACAGTGGCCACCCGGGGTCTGTTGCCCCGGTTGCAGGGCGTTGACATCACAGGTGACCTGACCTTGCAGATATTTGACGCGATCCTGGCCGCTGATACGGGTGATGGCCAGCTTGGTCAGGGGGAAGCGGGTCGGCTCGGCAGGAAAAACAGGTGGTTGCAGGCTCACGATGGTATTCCAGAGAGAAAGTATGTGAGCTGCATGGTAAAGACGTAACTAATGTTTGTCAGCCGGAAAATCCAGCTGGTACCATCCCCCGGTCTTTGTAAGGAGAGTGCCATGTTGAGCCCAGTTGAAAAATCCCGCCTGAAGTGGGCCTGCCGTCGCGGCATGCTCGAGCTGGATGTGATCTTTATGCCCTTTTTCGAACACGAGTTCGACTCCCTGAGTGACGCCGATCAGCAGACCTTTATCCGCCTGCTGGCGAGCGACGATCCGGATCTGTTCAAATGGTGCATGGGTCATGGTGTCCCTGCCGATCCCGCATTTGCCGCCATGATCCCGATGATCCTAGAGCGCAATCAGGCGCGCCACGACAGCCAGGAGTAATACCGTGGAGCGGGTGATCATGACGGTTCACCCCTCCCGCCATCAGCAATGTTTGCTGGTGGCCCTCTTTCTGTTGCTGCTCTGGCCGGTGGCGGGCCTGATTGCCGGTTGGCAGTGGGCGCTGTTGCTACCCGTCTGGTTGGCGGCGCTCTGGCTGAGCTGGCGCTCCCTCGCCGAGCCCCCGTTCGAGCTTATCTGGGATGGCCAGTGGCTGCAGTGGCAAGGTCGCCGCTATCAGCTCGGCAAGAAAAGCCGTATTCTGCCCGGCGTGCTCAGGCTGGCGCTTTGCCCCGAGCCGCAAGAGAGTGAATCAGTGTCGCCACGGCAACTGTGGCTCTTCTCCGATGCCCTTCCCCCTGAACATTACCGCCTGCTGGCGCGAGCCATCCACTTTCTGCCGTCCCGGCGCTGACGCCTGCTTCCCGTGATGACCATGCGCTGATTTATCGTGATAAGCCGCTGCCATGTGGCTGGCTACACTCTTTTTGTTGCTGAAAAGCGGTTGAAAACAAGTGACCCCGCCGGGGCGGGGTCACTGATAGCTGCAATGCTTGGCGGGAAGGGGGTTAATCCCGCTCCGGGGTCAGCACGGTCGGTTTGGAGTCCGGCAACATATCCGGATGATCCAGGTTGTAGTGCAGGCCGCGGGACTCCTTGCGCTGCAGGGCGCAGTTGACGATAAGCTCGGCCACCTGCAGCAGGTTGCGCAGCTCCAGCAGGTTGTTGGAGACGCGGAAGTTGGCGTAGTACTCCTGCACCTCCTGCTTGAGCAGGTCGATGCGGCGCTTGGCGCGGGCCAGGCGTTTGTTGGTACGCACGATTCCCACATAGTCCCACATCATCAACCGCAGCTCGTGCCAGTTGTGCTGGATCACCACCAGTTCGTCAGAATCTTCCACCTTGCTCTCGTCCCATACCGGCAGGTGCGGCGGCTCCACGCTCATCGGCAGCTTGGCCAGAATGTCAGCCCCCGCCTGATGGGCATAGACCACGCATTCCAGCAGGGAGTTGGAGGCCATCCGGTTGGCACCATGCAGACCGGTATAGGTCACTTCGCCGATGGCGTAGAGGCCGGGGATATCGGTCTGGCCGTTGTTATCGATCATCACGCCGCCGCAGGTGTAGTGAGCGGCAGGGACGATGGGCATCGGCTCTTTGGTGATGTCGATACCGACCGCGAGGCAACGCTCGTAGATGGTCGGGAAGTGCTTGATGATGAAATCGGCCGGTTTGTGGCTGATATCCAGATACATGCAATCCGCCCCGAGCCGCTTCATCTCGTGGTCGATGGCGCGGGCGACGATATCGCGCGGTGCCAGCTCGGCCCGCTCGTCAAACTCCGGCATAAAGCGGCTGCCGTCGGGGCGGCGCAGATAGGCCCCCTCGCCACGCAGCGCTTCGGTCAGCAGGAAGTTGGGATCATCCGGGTGGAACAGGCTGGTGGGGTGGAACTGGTTGAACTCCAGGTTCGCCACCCGGCAGCCAGCCCGCCATGCCATGGCGATACCATCGCCAGAGCTCACATCCGGGTTGGAGGTGTACTGGTAGACCTTGGAGGCGCCACCGGTGGCCAGTGCCACGAAACGGGCACGGATCACCTCGACCTGCTCGGCGTTGCGGTTCCAGACGTAGGCGCCCAACACCTTGTTGCCTGGCAGGTTGAGCTTGCGGGTGGTGATGAGGTCGACCGCGTTGAAGCGCTCCATCAGCTGGATATTGGGGTGGGCACGGACCTGATCGATCAGGGTGAGCTGCACCGCCTTGCCGGTGGCGTCGGCCGCGTGGAAGATGCGGCGATGGCTGTGGCCCCCTTCGCGGGTCAGGTGATAGTGGGATTCACCGTCGGCGTTCTCCTCCTGATCGAAGGGGACCCCTTGCTGAATGAGCCACTGGATCGATTCGCGGGCGTGGCGAGCGGTGAACTCCACCACTGCCGGGTCACACAACCCGGCGCCCGCGTTGAGCGTGTCGCTCACGTGGGATTCGATGCTGTCGGTTTCGTCGAAAACGGCAGCGATGCCTCCTTGCGCATAGAAAGTGGCCCCTTCACTGATGGGCCCCTTGCTCAGAACCAGGACTTTGGCGTGGTCTGCCAATCGCAACGCGAGGGACAGACCAGCGGCACCGCTGCCAATGATCAGTACATCGCAAAGGTATTCAACACTTGCTTTCATAAGTATCATTGGCCTGGATTAAGAACTGGCACCATGGTAGCCCAAGCGAGGGCGAGGATGCAGCCTGCATCACATTTTTTTCAATTGAAGCGAACTTTCTCTGATTCTCCCTGTCTGAACTTGTGCGCTTAGGAAGGGCCGGAAAAGAAGAACGATAACCTGATGGGGGTTTTACGGCTCTGATGAGCGACCAGAATCTACTGGACGAACAGCTGGTTGAACGGGTCCAGCGCGGCGATAAAGCAGCTTTCAACCTGTTGGTAAAAAAATACCAGCAAAAGGTGGTCAACCTGGTTGCCAGGTATGTCAACAATCCCGGTGATGTGCCCGATGTGGCGCAAGAGGCCTTCATAAAAGCCTACCGTGCATTGCCGACATTCCGTGGCGAAAGTGCTTTTTATACCTGGTTGTACCGAATTGCCGTGAACACGGCGAAGAATTATCTGACCTCCCAGGGGCGCAGGCCGCCCAGCAGTGATGTGGAGGCTGACGAAGCGGAGTCTTATGGTGGTGGTGAAGCCTTGCAAGAGGTCTCAACCCCCGAAAACCTGGCGTTGACCGACGAGATCAAGCGCACGGTGTTTTCAGCCATAGAGGCATTGCCGGAAGACCTGAGGACAGCTATCACCCTTCGCGAACTGGAAGGGCTGAGCTACGAAGAGATTGCCGAAATCATGGATTGCCCAGTGGGTACGGTCAGATCCCGTATCTTCCGGGCGAGGGAAGCAATCGATAAAAAGCTGCAACCTCTGATCGAGAATTAACTGGGGAAAGACGGGTTAACTTATGGCAAATAAAGAGCAAATCTCTGCCCTGATGGATGGTGACCTGATTGACGCAGAGGTACTGAACGAGCTGGAGATGGACTCCGACTTGCAAGATACCTGGGGTCGTTACCACCTGATCGGCGATGCCATGCGGGGTGACCTGCCGGTCAATCTGCAACTGGATCTCAGTGACAGCATCATGGCTGCGCTGGAGGATGAGCCCACCATACTGGCACCCAAGCCGGTTGAGGTTCCGCCCGTACTGCAACCTGTCGTTGCACCGGTCAAGACAGATTCCAATGTGGTTCCGTTGTTCCGCCGGGTCGGTCAGCAACTGGGTCAATATGCGATCGCCGCTTCCGTTGCTGCTGCCGTCATCTTCGGGGTGCAGCAGTATCAGGGACAGGATGGCGTACCGGCCAATCCGGTGCTCAATACCATTCCTATCGGTGGCAGTGCGGCGCCGGTGAGTGTTCACTATCCGCAACAGGATGGCGCCCGTGCCCGTCAGCAAGGGCTGACCGAACAGCAGATGCAGGAGCAGCGGGAGCGGATCAACGCCTTCCTGCGTGACCACCAGTTGCAGCAGCGCCTGTTGCAAGACAGACAGATCCAACAATAACGAATTGTCAGGGATACAAACGTGCGCCAGTCCAGCCGTATTTTGCTGGCCTCTCTCCTGCTGATCAGTGCCAAGGCCTCGGCCGACGATAAGTCGGCCGAGGCCTTGTTGCAGCAGATGCAGAGTGCCGTGCAGCAACAGAATTTCGAGTTATCCATGGTCAAGGCCCGTCAGGGGCGTCTTGAACCGATCCGGATCAGCCATGCCGTGATCAACGGCAAGGAAGTGGCCCACCTCAGTTACCTCGATGGCAAGGCGATCGAGTATCTCCAGCGCCAGAACGAATACACCTTCTTTGAAAACAGCCACGATCCCTACACCCTGAAGGATGCCCGCTTCCCCGGCATCTGGTCGACCCTGGTGAAGATGCCGCTGGCGCAGGTGCTGGAGAGCTATGATCCGGTGCTGGCCGGTCGCAGCCGGGTCGCCGGTGTGGTGGCGCAGGTGGTTAGGCTGGTGCCTAAAGAGGCCGACAAATATGGTTTCGTGCTCTGGATTGACGAGCAGAGCCACCTGCTGCTGCGGATCGACATGGTCGAGCGGGAAGGCAATCTGGTGGAGCAGGTGCTCGGCGTCGAGCTGGATCTGCAGAGCAAACCGGCCCCCTGGCTGGTGAAGCTGGCCAACAGCAAGCAGCCTCCTGCGTTGGCGCTGGAGGATGCCTATCCGGCGCCGCAGCAGGCGCTGAACTGGCAGATCACCTGGCTGCCCGATGGCTTCAAGGTGCTGTCGCAAGACCGGCACCAGCTGGTGACCACCAGTATGCCGGTGGATTACATGATGCTCTCCGACGGGCTGGTGGATCTCTCTGTCTATGTCTCCCGGGTGGATCCCAAGCAGGCGGTGCGCCAGCAGCTGATCCGCCAGGGCGCGACCTCGCTGGTGAGCTATGTCAACGAGGTTGGCGTCGAGATCACTGTGGTGGGCGAGGTGCCTGCCGAAACCGCCAAGCGCATCGCCGAGTCGGTCCAGCCGCTGGCCCGCAACGAGGCCGTGCAGTGAATGCTCTGGGCTGACAGTGGTGCCCAGCTTGCCGCAGACTGCAAGTCGTGTTCAGATCCTGCCAATGTATGAGCACGAGGTGTTGTCGTGAACGAGATGAGTGAAGAGCTGGCGACCGTGGTGGCCATTGAGGGTGACCATGCCTGGGTGGAGTGTGAACGGCGTTCCGCCTGCAGTGGCTGCCAGCAGCAATCCAGTTGCGGTACCGGCACCGTGGCCAAGGCATTTCCCCTGAAAGCTCCCCGCTTGCGGGTCAGGTTGACCGCCGAGGTGAGCGTCGGCCAGCAAGTGAGGCTCGGCATCCCGCAGGCGAGTCTGTTGCGCGGGGCGGCGCTGGTCTATGTGCTGCCGCTGTTCTGCCTGCTGGTGGGGGCCCTGTTGGGGCAGCTCTGGCTGGCGCCGCTGCTCTCGGGCGGAGAGGGGATCACCATTCTCTGCTGTCTGCTGGGGGGCGTGCTGGGCTTTTTACTGGTTCGTTACTTTTCCAACCGCCTGGATCAGGGGCGCTACGGCCCGCAGATGCTTGGCGTGGTGGTTCCTGTCCGCATCCTCCCCTGACCGAACAGGCGCTATTTCACTGGCGCTGGCGACTAAAGAATGGCCGTCAGCCGGGTTATCCAGTAAAATCGCGCCTCCATAACTGACCTTAACCAATTTTGAGTGACTCTTGCTCGATGAAACACATTCGTAACTTTTCGATTATTGCGCACATCGACCACGGTAAATCGACCCTGTCGGACCGTCTGATCCAGACTTGCGGTGGCTTGTCCGACCGCGAGATGCAGGCTCAGGTGCTTGACTCCATGGATCTGGAGCGCGAGCGCGGCATTACCATCAAAGCACAGAGTGTGACCCTGAACTACCAGGCACAAGACGGTAACACCTACCAGCTGAACTTTATCGACACCCCGGGCCATGTGGATTTCTCCTACGAGGTCTCCCGCTCTTTGGCGGCCTGTGAAGGGGCGCTGCTGGTGGTGGATGCCGGCCAGGGGGTTGAGGCACAGACTCTGGCCAACTGCTACACCGCCATGGAAATGGAGCTGGAAGTGGTGCCGGTGCTGAACAAGATTGACCTGCCTGCGGCAGAACCGGAGCGGGTTGCCGAGGAGATCGAAGACATCGTCGGCATCGATGCGATGGACGCGGTACGCTGCTCCGCCAAGACCGGCCTCGGTGTCGATCTGGTGCTGGAAGAGATCGTGGCCCGCATCCCGGCACCGGAAGGTGATCCGGATGCTCCGCTGCAGGCGTTGATCATCGACTCCTGGTTCGACTCCTATCTGGGCGTCGTCTCGCTGGTGCGGGTCAAGAACGGTTCCCTGAAGAAGAACGACAAGATCAAGGTGATGAGCACCGGCCAGGTATGGGGTGTCGATCGTATCGGTATCTTCACGCCCAAGCAGGTGGATACCCAGGGTCTGGGTTGCGGCGAGGTAGGTTGGGTTGTCTGCGGTATCAAGGACATCCACGGCGCGCCGGTGGGCGATACCCTGACCCAGGCCAAGAACGGTGCCGACAAGGCGCTGGCCGGTTTCAAGAAGGTGAAGCCGCAGGTCTATGCCGGTCTGTTCCCCATCTCCAGCGATGACTACGAGTCGTTCCGTGACGCCCTCGACAAGCTGTCGCTCAACGATGCCTCCCTGTTCTTCGAACCGGAGAGCTCCACTGCGCTGGGCTTCGGCTTCCGTTGCGGCTTCCTCGGCATGCTGCACATGGAGATCATTCAGGAGCGTCTGGAGCGGGAATACGATCTGGACCTGATCACCACGGCGCCGACCGTGGTCTATGAAATCGAGCTGAACAACGGCGAGACCATCCACATCGATAGCCCGGCGGCAATGCCTGCGGTCAACAATATCAAAGAGATGCGTGAGCCGATCGCCGAGTGCCATATCCTGCTGCCGCAGGAGTATATGGGCAACGTGATCACCCTCTGTATCGAGAAGCGTGGCGTGCAGACCAACATGGTCTATCACGGCAAGCAGGTGGCACTGACCTATGAAATCCCGATGGCAGAAGTGGTGCTCGACTTCTTCGACCGCCTGAAATCCACCAGTCGCGGTTACGCCTCGCTGGATTACGGCTTCAAGCGCTTCGAAACCTCTGACATGGTCCGTCTGGACATCATGATCAACGGTGAGCGCGTCGATGCGCTGGCCATCATCACCCACAAGGAGAACGCCCAGTATCGCGGTCGCCAGGTGGTAGAGAAGATGCGCGAGCTGATCCCGCGCCAGATGTTCGACATCGCTATTCAGGCCTCCATCGGCAACCAGATCATCGCCCGCAGTACCGTCAAGGCGCTGCGTAAAGACGTGACCGCCAAGTGCTACGGTGGTGACGTGAGCCGGAAGAAAAAGCTGCTGAACAAGCAGAAAGAAGGTAAGAAGCGGATGAAGTCTGTCGGCCGTGTAGACGTGCCGCAGGAAGCCTTCCTCGCGATTCTCCACGTCGGAAAGGACTAATAATAGATGGCAAGCACGTTTTCCCTGATCCTGGTGGTGGTCTGCGCGATCACCGGTATTATCTGGTGTCTGGACAAGATGATTTGGTCCAAGCAGCGCGCTGCCAAGATTGCCGTGGCTCGTGCCCATGGCGGTGCCCACCTGGATGAGAAGACCCTGGCCAAGGTTGCTCCCGTGCCGGTCTGGATTGAACAGACCGCCGGGGTCTTCCCGGTCATCACCTTTGTGCTGATCCTGCGTTCGTTCATCTTTGAACCGTTCCAGATCCCGTCAGGTTCCATGATGCCCACCCTGCTGGTGGGCGACTTCATCCTGGTGGAAAAATTTGCCTACGGTCTGCGGGACCCGGTGACCAACACCAAGTTCCTCGAGACCGGCGAGCCCCAGCGTGGCGACGTGGTGGTGTTCAAGTATCCTCTTGAACCGCGCGTTGACTACATCAAGCGGGTGGTCGGCATGCCGGGTGATCGGGTCATCTATCGCAACAAGGAGCTGATGATCCGGCCCAAGTGCGAAGAGCAGGAAGGGAAAACGTGCCCGGGCTTCAAGAAGCTCGACGTCAAGTTTGAACAAAGAGGCGAATTTACCCAGATGGGGATCCCCCTTGACCGCTATACCGAGCAGTTGGGTGATGTCTCCCACGAGACCCTGCGCAATCCGCTGATGCCCGACATGGTTGGCCGTTACTATCGCCAGCCCGGCACCTACCCCGACGAGTGGGTCGTACCGGAAGGCCAGTATTTCGTGATGGGCGATAACCGCGACAACAGCACCGACAGCCGTTTCTGGGGCTTTGTGCCCGAGCAGAATCTGGTCGGCAAGGCGGTCGCTATCTGGATAAGTTTTGAATTCGAGCGCGAAGAAGGCTCCCTGCTGCCAAGTTGGGTACCGACAGGTGTGCGCTTCAACCGCATTGGCGGAATCAAGTAAATGAATATCAAGATGAACAGACTGCAGTCCCGTCTCGGGCATGTCTTTCAGGATCAGGAACTGCTGACCCGGGCGCTGACTCACCGCAGCGCCGGTTCCCGTCACAATGAGCGACTGGAATTTCTGGGTGACTCCATTTTGAGTCTGGTGATTGCCGATGATCTGTTCCACCGCTTCCCGCAAGCGGCGGAAGGGGATCTCAGCCGGATGCGCGCCACTCTGGTGCGCGAGAAGACCCTGGCCGAACTGGGCCGGGAGTTTGACCTCGGGGATCACCTGATCCTCGGTCCCGGCGAACTCAAGAGCGGCGGTTTTCGCCGCGAATCCATTCTGGCCGACACGGTCGAGGCGGTGATCGGTGCCGTCTATCTGGATACCAATCTTGAGACGGTGCGGACGCTGCTGCTGAGCTGGTACGCCAGCCGCCTGGACGAAATCAAGCCAGGCATCGAGCAGAAAGATCCCAAGACCCGTCTGCAAGAAATTTTGCAGGGAAGCCGCAAATCCCTGCCGACCTACACCGTGACCAACGTCAAGGGTGAGGCCCACAACCAGGAGTTCACCGTCCAGTGTGACGTGGAAGGTCTGGATGGTCCGATCAAAGGGGTCGGCACCAGCCGCCGCAAGGCCGAACAGGCCGCAGCGCAGCAAGCATTGGAAAAACTGTCATGACAGATACCACCTACTGCGGCTTTGTCGCCATCGTGGGCCGCCCCAACGTCGGCAAGTCCACCCTGCTCAACAAGCTGCTTGGCCAGAAGGTCAGCATCACCTCGAAGAAACCCCAGACCACCCGTCACCGGATTTTGGGGATCGACACCGAGGAGAACCATCAGACCATCTATGTGGATACCCCGGGTCTGCACATCGAAGAGAAACGGGCCATCAACCGCCTGATGAACCGTGCCGCCACCAGTTCGCTGGGTGATGTGGCCATGGTGGTGTTCATGGTCGATGGTACCCACTGGACCAAAGATGACGAGATGGTGCTCGGCAAGCTGCGCCATCTCAAGTGTCCGGTGGTGCTGGCGGTCAACAAGATCGACAACGTCAAAGAGAAAGAAGATCTGCTGCCCCACCTCGAGTGGCTGGGCCAGCAGATGAACTTTGCCCATATCCTGCCCATCAGTGCCGAGAAGGGCACCAATGTGGAGAAGATCCGCGAGTGGGCCAAGGATCTGCTGCCAGAGAACAACTTCTTCTTCCCGGAAGATTACGTGACCGACCGTTCGTCCCGTTTCATGGCCTCCGAAATCATCCGTGAGAAGCTGATGCGCTTCACCGGTGAGGAGCTGCCCTACTCGGTGACGGTGGAGATCGAACGCTTCAAGGTGGAAGAGAACGGCCTCTACCACATCCACGGCCTGATCCTGGTCGAGCGCGATGGCCAGAAGAAAATGGTTATCGGCAACAAGGGCGAGAAGATCAAGACCATCGGTACCGAAGCGCGCCTCGACATGGAACGTCTGTTCCAGAACAAGGTACACCTCGAGCTGTGGGTCAAGGTCAAGTCCGGCTGGGCTGATGACGAGCGCGCCCTGCGCAGCCTCGGGTATGGTGATGACTGATTGCTGAGCCCGGCTTTCGTCATCCACAGTCGGCCCTATCGGGAGACCAGCCAGCTGGTCGAGGTCTTCACCCAGGATAGTGGCCGATTTACTCTGGTGGCTCGCGGTTCTCGCGGGCCACGCTCCCCTCTCAAGGGGCTGTTGCAACCCTTTACCCTGCTCACCATCGCCTGGCGCGGCAAGGGGGATCTCAAGAACCTCACCCAGGTCGAATGCCCGGATCACTCCCTGCGCCTAGGCGGCGATCGCCTCTTCTACGGCCTCTATCTCAACGAGCTGGTCTACTACCTGCTGGAAGCCCACACCCCGTTCCCCGAAGTGTTCGACGCCTATGCCCGCGCCATCATGGCGCTGGCCGATGGCGAGACGCCGGAGCTGCCGCTGCGCCGCTTCGAGTTCCTGCTGTTGCAGGCGCTCGGCTATGCGGTGGATTTCGAATACACGGCGGACGACGAGTCGCCCATCGAGCCGACCCTGCTCTATGGCTTCGAGCGTGAATTGGGCTTTGTCGCTTGCGAGCGGGCGCCGGATCCCCGTACCCTGTTTCTCGGTGCCCACCTGCTCGCCTTTGCCGAGGGACGTTTCGATACCCCTCCCTTGCTGCAGGCAGCCAAACGTTTCAGCCGACTGGCGCTGCAACCCTATCTGGGCAAGCGCCAGTTAAAGAGCCGGGAGCTGTTTTTAAAACGCCGCAATAGCTTGGGTTAACCGTCCTGCGGCGTTACCCGGCACGGTAAGAATGTTACCTACGTCCGATTACGCTGCGCTAATCGAACCTACGAGCTGATATATGGATATCCGCGTGGTAGCCGCGCAGTCAACAGATGAAGAGTTTCAAGGAGTTCTCAATGAGTGAAATCTATCTGGGTGTGAACATCGACCATATCGCCACCCTGCGCAACGCTCGGGGCACCCAGTATCCCGATCCGGTGCAGGCCGCTTTTGTTGCCGAGCAGGCCGGGGCCGATGGCATCACCGTGCATCTGCGTGAAGATCGCCGCCACATCACCGACCGCGATGTGGAGATCCTGCGCCAGACCATCCAGACCAGAATGAACCTGGAGATGGCGGTGACTGAAGAGATGATCGGCATCGCCTGCCGCATCAAGCCCCACTTCGTCTGTCTGGTGCCGGAGAAGCGCACCGAAGTGACCACCGAGGGCGGTCTGGACGTGGCCGGTCAGCTGGCCAAGGTGACCGACGCCGTGACCCGCCTTTCTGCTGTGGGTGCCCAGGTTTCGCTCTTTATCGATGCCGATCCCATCCAGATTGATGCGGCTGCCGAGAGTGGCGCTCCCTTTATCGAGATCCACACCGGCCGTTACGCCGATGCCACCACGGATGCCGAGCGCAACGCCGAGTTCAAGCGCATCGCCGCTGGCGCTTCCTATGCCGCTGGCAAGGGTTTGAAGGTCAATGCCGGCCACGGCCTGCATTATCACAACGTCAAGGCCATCGCCGCCATCCCCGAGCTCTATGAGCTCAACATCGGCCACGCCATCATCGGCCGTGCCGCTTTCGACGGTCTGGCCAAGGCCGTGAGCGACATGCGCCTGTTGATGCAGGAAGCCCGTCAGGGGATCTGATCCGCTGGATAGGTCAGGGGCCTGATAAAGGTCGCCAAAACAACAAGGGACGCCACGGCGTCCTTTGTTGTTTTTAGCTGAACCAAGTCAATCACAGCATGGCGAGTCGACTCTCGTGATCACAGCTTTCCATCGCTCATACACATGCGGATTTTCGCTTCGACCACCTCTTCCATGGCGGCCATGGCGGGCACCAGATACTGGCGTGGGTCGCTGGCATCGGGGTGACTACCAAGGAAGGCTTTCATCGCATCGGCGAAGGCGATCTTCAGTTCGGTCGCAACGTTGACTTTGCAGATCCCGAGTTCGATGCAGCGGCGCACATCGGCTTCCGGCACACCGGAGGCACCGTGCAGAACCAGCGGAATATCCACCTGCTCGCGGATCGCAGCGAGGCGGGCGAAGTCGAGGCGGGGCTCCTCCTTATAGAGGCCGTGGGCGGTACCGATGGCAACGGCCAGCGAGTCGATACCGGTGCGGCGGACAAACTCGGCCGCCTTGAGCGGATCGGTAAATTTGGCATTTGCGGCATCGACAATGAGGTCATCTTCCTGGCCGCCCAGCTGGCCCAGTTCGGCTTCAACGCTGGCGCCCATGCGATGGCAGAAAGTGACCACGCTGTGCACCTTTTCAATGTTCTCTTCAAACGGAAAGTGCGAGGCATCGATCATGGCCGAGCGAATACCCGCTTCGACCTTGCTGTGGATGTCCTGCTCGTCTTCGTGGTGATCCAGATGCAGCACCAGCGGGATGCGGTACTCATGGGCGGCGGCCTGACAGATGGAGACCAGATATTCGACCCCGGCATGGCGATAGGTACCCGGAGTGCCAGCCAAAATCACCGGAGAGCGCATGCGAGCGGCGGTGCGGGCTACCACCTGGACGGTTTCCAGGTTGTGGATGTTGAAAGCCGGTACAGCGTAGCCGCGGCGCTGAGCATCTTTGAGCATTTCATGGGAAGAGATCAGATACATAGTGACTCCTGAGCGTCCTGATTGACGCGAGATCCTGAGAAAAGGGAGGAGAGCTGGGTCGGGTTTATCTCCCGGCCTGCCATCCAGATGTGTTGTTGATTGAGTTCAGTCGTGAGGGCGAGCAGGTTGGCCTGTTTGCCAACTGCCAGCGAGCCGAGGCGATCGGCAATGCCGAGTATCTTTGCCGGGGCCAGTGAGGCCATCCGGATGGCATCGGCAAGAGGGATACCTGCCAAATTGACCATGTTGCGCACGGCATCTAGCAACGTAAGGGTGCTACCGGCCAGGCCACCGGCCTCGGTGCGAACCACCCCCTCTTTCATTTCGACCCGATAGTTGCCGAGCAGATAGTGACCATCTGGCATACCGGCGGCACGCATCGCATCCGTAATAAGGAGTAGGCGCTCACCGGCGCAGCAGTGGCAGAGTTTGAGCACGCTCGGGTGGACATGATGACCATCGGCGATCAGCTCCAACCAGGCATCGGGATGGACCAGACCCGCACCCACCATGCCGGGCTCGCGGTGGTGCAGACCTCGCATGCCGTTGAAGCAGTGCACCAGCCCGGAAGCGCCCGCTGCCAGCGCAGCCATAGTAGTGTCGTGATCCGCCGCCGAGTGGCCCAGCATCACCCGCACGCCGTTTGCGGCGAGATGGCGAATAGCCGTGATGGCATTGGGCTTTTCTGGTGCCAGCGCGACCACTTTCAGGGTGCCTCGAGCCAGCTGTTGCAGATGGTTCAACTCGGACACATCCAGCTCCCGAAACAGCGCTTGATCGTGGGCGCCCTTGTTGTCCGGAGTGAAGTAGGGTCCTTCCAGATAGCAGCCGAGCAGCTCGGCGCCCGGCATGCCGCGGGCAACGCCATCGGCAATGCGAGCAAGGGCTTGTTCTATCTCGGGGAGCGGTGCGGTGACCGTGGTGGCGAGAAATGCGCCGACCCCTTCTGCTGCCTTGGCCATCGACAAGGTTGCCAATGCGTTACCATCGCTATCCATGACATCGACGCCAGCTCCGCCGTGGACATGACCATCGATCAGGGCTGGTACCAGCAGATCGACATCCCGCACCGGATCGCCATCAATGATGGGTGCGATGGCGGTGATGATGCCCCCTTCATGGGTCAGCTCCTGATGTTCCAGCCAACCCTGTTCGGTCAGCAGGCGACGGGCACGGATCCGTGAGGCCATTTAAATGCCCTCCTCGACGAGAGCGGTATCAGCATGGCGCTCTTTGCTCATCTCATCCGCCAGCGAGGTGAGACCCCGATGGCCGCAATCAAGTGCTTGCCGGCGGAATTCATGGGCGTTGAGGCCATCGCGCTCCAGTACCATTTCCAGCAGTAACTGCAGGTTGGTACCGGTAACGACTTCCCGATTGGTTTGGCGTAATGCCAGAGTCGAGGCGACCCGAAACGGGGTGCCACCGAGCAGGTCGGTCAGGAAGACCACGCCATCCCCCTTGTCGATCTCTGCCAGCGCCGCTTCGCACTGCGCCTGCAGCAGGGCGGTGGTGGAGCTCTCGGGAAAGTCGATGGCGATAACCGCTTCCTGCTCGCCGAGGATCTGCAGCATGGCGCGCTCCAGACCGCTGGCGAAACCGCCGTGACCACAAATGATGATGCCCAACATAGTCTGTTCCTTTACTGCAAAGGGGGCCGGCTTGCTACCGGCTCCGGATTAGAGGAAACCGGCGAACTTGCCGACGATACCGAGTACTACCGTGATGACGATGAGGCGCAGCGGGCTCCAGCCTTTGCGGATCAGGGCGTACATCGCCAGGGTGTAGAGCAGCGGCAGGAACGCGGGCATCAGCTTGTCGAGCACATCAGCCTGCAGTTTGACGACTGCATCACCGGCGGTGATCTCCAGCGTGGTGCCAAGGCGCACATAGGTGGCAACCAGAGCGCCAATGACCGTCATACCGACAATGGAGGCGGCATGCCCCACCTTGCGGGTATTGGCCTTGATGACCGGAATGGCCGCCACCCCCATGCGGTAGGCGTAGTGAGCCAGACCAAAGCGCAGGCCGAAGTGCACCACGTTGAACAGCAGGAAGAAGACCACGGCACCCATGATGGAGCCTTGCAGCGCCAGATCTGCCCCGATGCCGCCACAGATGGGGAGCAAGGTGAGCCAGAACATGGCATCACCAATCCCGCCGAGCGGTGCGCCGACGGCAATCTTGGTGCTCTGGATGCTGTTGACGTTCTGCTTGGAGCGCTCCATCGCCAGCACGATCCCCATCACGAAGGTGACCAGGAAGGGGTGGGTGTTGAAGAAGCCCATGTGTCCTTTCATGGCCCGGGAGAGATCCCGCGGATTGGTGTGGATCTTCTGCAGTGCTGGCAGCAATCCATAGAGCCAGCCCGAGGCCTGCATCCGCTCATAGTTGAAGGAGGCCTGCAGTAGCAGGGAGCGCCAGGCAAAGCGGTTGATATCCTGCTTGGTCAGTTCGGCGCCAAGTTGCTGATCTTCATAGGTGTCGTCAGAAGGCGCATGAGACAGTTGTGGTTCGACTGCCGAGATGACCCGGGCTGCGGTGTTGTTAGATGCCATCTTCAGTTTCCTCCTGGACAGGACGAGCTTGCGGGGTGGTGGTGCGCATGAAGTCGATCAGGGCCATGGCCAGTGCGGCGGCAGCGATAGCCAGTACCGGTAGCTGGAGCCAGGCAGCAGCAACGAAGCCGAGAATGAAGTAGGGGATGTAGACGTTCTTCATCATGATTTTGAGCAGTACGGCAAAGCCGATGGCGGGCATGATGCCGCCAGCGACGCCGAGACCGTCGATGAGGCGGGCAGGCAGCACGTCGATGGCCGCCTTGGCATGCTCTGCCCCGAAGTAGGTGGGGAGGAAGGCACAGAGGAAGTAGAAGGTGCCCAGTGTCAGCAGCGCCAGATAGTTGACCCGCTCTATCCCTTTGGTATCACCCGCTTCAGCCATGCGATCACAGCGAGACATGACCCCGGACATGACCGAGAAGAGGAAGGTGATCCCCATCTGGACGGCAACGGCGAAGGGAACGGCAACCCCGACCGCCACATCCGGTTTGACCCCGGTGGTGATGGCGAAGGTGGCACCGACTATGGTGCCGATGATGACGTTGGGTGGCTGCGCGCCCGCCAGCGGCGCCAGCCCCATCCAGACCAGCTCCAGAGTACCGCCCACCAGAATACCGGTGGGCAGGTCGCCGAGGATCAGGCCAACCAGCGGCCCCAGTACGACGGGCCGGTGGAAGTGGGTCAGACCATTGAACAGGTCTAGTCCGGCAAAAAATGCCAAAACCCCCAGTAGAAGTCCTTGTAATAAACTGATTTCCATCACAATTGTCCTTAATCAGAGCAAATTGAATATGTCCTGTGCCGGTTCGGTCGGCACGCCCTGGACATAGCACTCGACACGTGCGTCACGCAGGGCGCGAAATGCGGTGATGTCCTGTTCGTCCACGGAGACGGTCTTGTGGATTTGACGCTTGCCGTCGGCGTAGTGCATGTTGCCGACGTTGATCCGGGAGATGGGGACACCTCCCTGAACTAGGGTGTTGAAGTCGCTAGGATTTTTGCAGACCAGCAGGATCTTCTGACGATCCGCCGCCTTGTGGATGTTGTCGATCACCTTCTGGAGCGGCCAGAACCGCACCGCAATCCCTTCAGCCAGCACCATCTCCATCAGGTTCTGCTGGATGGGGTCTTCTGCCACTTCGTCGTTGGCAACCAGCACCAGATTGGCGCCGGCAAAGCCGACCCACTGGACACCGACTTGGCCGTGGATAAGGCGCTCATCGATCCGGCTCAATACGATATTGGGCATCACAGCACTCCTTCTTGGTGGAACGGATAGATATTGACCCCTTGTACGACCCGGTTGACTTGTCCTGTCGGGCAGGGATTGTCCGGGCTGATACCCAGTCCCAGCGAGGTATGGAAGGCGTAGAACTGGGCATAGAGCAGGTAACAGAAGGCCAGCTGTGCGTCATCACCTTGCAGGGGGTGGGGTAGATAGATGTGCTCACCCTCCTCGATACGACGGTCATGCTGATCAGCAATGGCGACCACCCGGGCGGCCTGGCCGTCAGCCCGCAGTTCGCGCAGCAGGTCCAGATCGTATTGACGGGTATAGGGGTCGTTGGATATGAGCTGGACGATCAGAGTCTGTGCATTGACGACGGATTTCGGGCCATGGCGAAAACCGGTGGGAGAGTCAAACATGGCGACCAGTCGGCCACTGGTCAGCTCCAGCAGCTTGAGCGCTGACTCCTGGGCAACGCCTTGCAGGCTGCCGCTGCCAAGATAGATGACCCTTTGTGGCAACGGCTCATTCCATGCCGGCACCAGCTGAACAACCTGCTCAAGGATCGCTTCACTGACGCTAGTCAGCGGCGTGCAAGCCTGCCGGTTGAACTGTGTCGGCAGGAAGACGGCAAGACAGCTCAGCATCATGCTGGTCAGGCTGCTGGTCATGGCAAAGCTGCGATCATTGGTCTGGGGCGGCATCAGCAGGGCCAGAGAGCGGGCATCTTGTTGGCAGCGGCGATAGAGAGCCCCTTCACCGTTGCAGGTGAGCACCAGATGATGGCAGTTGCCGAGCAACTGGCTGGCCAGTTCGACCGCCGCCACGCTCTCTGGGCTATTGCCGGAGCGGGCAAAGGAAATGAGCAGGGTCGGGCAATCCTCGGCCAGATATTCGGCCGGATCGGTGACGATATCAGTGGAGGCAATCGCCTCGAACCTGGCTTTCAAGTGGGCTGAAAGGTAGGGCGCCAGTGCTCGTCCGGCAAAAGCGGAGGTACCGGCACCAGTCAGGATCACCCGCAGATTGCCATGGGCGAGCAGGGGGGCGAGAAAGCGGTCCAGTGTATGACGGCACTCCTCCACCATGGCAAGGGTCTCTCGCCAGGTTGCCGGTTGTTGCTGAATTTCGCGGGCTGTCGCCAGGCCGTTGGCCGTGCGCAGCATCTCTTCTGAATAACCAAGAATCATGTCTACAACTCCTTAAACAACAGGGTCGAGCTGGGAAGGACAGGGGCTGGCTGTGCCGCAGGCGTTGGCATAGCTGCGCAACACTTCCTGCACCTGATCGAGAATGAGCTCATGGGGATTGGCCGACAGGGTGCCCTGACGTACCTTGCGGTACTGCAGGGGTAGGTGCTGGCTGAGCAGTGGCAAGGGGATGGGCTCTGCGGCCAGGTTGGTGAGCAATCTGGCATAGCACTCATCAACGCGCGCATCGGGCCAGTAGTAGCGAATGCGGTCTGAGTAGCTGTAACCACGCGCGAGTCGGCATTCGTTGGCACTGCCCTGATAGTGGCTGCGCCAGAAGTCGGGGCGATCCAGCATGGTCTCTTCCATCACCTGGCGCAGGCCCGAGCACGCCTTGGCGACAACCAGCTCCTCTTCGATAGCAGCAAGGGCAAACAGCGCTTCACGCAGGGCGAAGGTGAGGGCCGGGCCGACCTTGAGAATGGCAAAGTGGTCGCGAACCAGCTGGCGGTAGGCCTCGGGGGTCTGGTAATCGGTGGAGTGAGCCTCGAACACCAGATGAGGGTAGGCTTCGATCATCCGGCTCAGTGGTGCCGCTTTCGCGGGTTGATAATCGATGATGTGGGTGTGGTCAAACTCGACCCCTGGCTGGACAACGAGACCAATGACTCGTGGCCAGATATGGGCCAGGCCAACCTGAGCGAAGGCTTGCTGATGGGCCTCCAGGGTATGGCGAGCGGCTTCCGGTGTGGTGACGGCCAGTTCGGCCAGATCTTCATGGGCACCGCCCGGCACCGGCACCTCGGTGCCAATCACATAGACCAGATCGCACAGGCCAAAGGTGGCCAGACAGGTTTGCTCGGCGATCTGCGCCAGACGTGCGGCCCGCTCTGCGACCAGCTCATCGGTCAGCGGCACCGGATCACCCTGACAAGACATGCTGCAGTCGAGATGGATCTTCTTGAACCCGGCAGCGACATAGCTGGCGATGAGATCCTCGGCATGGGCCATGGCCTGCTCGGCAGGCTCACCTTGCCAGCGGTTGGGGCCCAGGTGATCACCCCCAAGAATGAGTCGGTGCGCTGGAAAGTGACACTGTGCTGCCAGCTCGTAGAGACGATCGCGAAAGTCGGCTGGGGTCATGCCGGTATAGCCGCCAAACTGATCCACCTGATTGGAGGTGGCCTCGACCAGCAGCAGCTCATCCCCTTCGGCGGCCAAGCGTAAGGCGCCCTCCAGCACCAGCGGGTGAGCGGAGCAGACTGCATAGATCCCGATCGGTTCTCCCTGTTTATGTCTTTCGACCAGTGCCAGCATGGATTTCATTTTGATCTTCCTTCGTTGCTATAGATGGAAATTTGCTTTCGCTTTCTTTTCTTTACGGTAGCCACAAGCAAAGGAAAGCGAAACAAAAGAGTCATCGGTTCTTGATGATGATCACAAAAAGAAAGGAATCGAAATCTCTGTTGGCGAGGGTAAAAGCAAATATTACTGTCTTAAAGCTTAATGAAGGCTTGATTTGGCTCTGGTACTGCGCGTTAATATGAAACCGTAACGAAGTGAAAGCAGTTTTTCACCACAGCACTCCGGCAGAAGAGACTATGCAGACAACAGAAAAGAGCGTGCTCGGTACCAGTGAGCGGCGAGAGCGGATCATTCAGCAGCTGCGCAGCAATGGCAGCGTTCAGGTCAACGAACTGGCGACCCATTATCAGGTGTCGACCGTCACCATTCGCAACGATCTGGCTTTCCTCGAAAAACAGGGGGTCGCGGTACGCGCCTATGGTGGCGCTCTGCTGTGTGAACCCAATCAGGCGGTGCCCGAGCGAACCATTGCCGACAAAAGCGTGCTCAACACGCCGGTCAAACAACGGATCGGCGCGCTGGCGGCCACACTGGTGCCACCAGGGTGTCGTCTTATCCTCGATTCGGGCACAACCACCCTGGAGGTGGCTCGTCATCTGCGCGAGCATCAGGAGATCCTGGTGATGACTAACGGCATGAACGTGGCCAATGCACTGCTGGAGGCGGAGGGGGTCGAGCTGCTAATGACCGGCGGTCATCTGCGCCGCAAGTCGCTCTCGTTCTACGGTGCACAAGCGGAACAGTCCCTGCAAAACTACCACTTTGACATGCTGTTTCTCGGGGTGGATGGCATCGATCTGGAGCGCGGCGTCAGTACCCATCATGAGGATGAGGCGCGCCTCAACCGCTGCATGTGTCAGGTCGCAGAGCGGATCATCGTGGTCACCGACTCCAGCAAATTTGGCCGACGCAGCTTGCACAAGATTATCGATACCCCGCGTATTCATACCCTGATCACCGATGATGCCGTGCCTGCCGATATGCTTGCAGGATTACGCCATGCAGGAATTGAGGTGATGCTGGTACCCTCAGGCTGAATATGGAGAGCCTGAGCGCGAGATATAACCCAGCACAATCGGCTATAAGCAGTTGATGCCAAAAGGGTTACACTGGTTGACCCTGTGAGCTGGACGAGATTGTTATGGAGCACCCCCTGTACCACCCCGATATCACCGACCTGGAACCTGTCGCCCGTGCGGCGGGGGCGGCCATCATGGCGATCTACCGCGAGCCTTTTGCGGTGGAGTACAAGAGCGACGAGAGTCCGCTCACGGCTGCCGACAAGGGAGCGCATGAGGTGATTGTGCAGGCGTTGGCGCGGCTGACCCCCGATATCCCTGTGCTGTCGGAGGAGTCAGGGCCCGAGGTGATGGCCGCGCGCCACGGCTGGTCACGATACTGGCTGGTGGATCCTCTCGACGGCACCAAGGAGTTTGTCTCCCGCAACGGTGAGTTCACCGTCAATATCGCGCTGATTGAAGCGGGGGCGCCGCGTTGGGGGCTGGTCTATGCGCCGGTCTTGGATACGCTCTGGTATGGCGGCAAGGGGTTTGGCGCCTGGCGCATCGCCGATGGCAAACGCGAGTCCATCCAGACCCGGCCTCATCGCGAAGGCGAGGCGTGGCGCGTGGTGGGGAGTCGCAACCACCTGTCGCAGGAGACCCTCGATTTTCTGGCTCCTTTTGGTGAAATCGAGCTGGTCTCCATGGGCAGCTCCCTCAAGTTCTGCATCATTGCCGAAGGGGGCGCCGAGCTCTATCCACGCCTCGCACCGACCTGCGAGTGGGATACCGGCGCGGCGCAGGCGGTGCTGGAGGGGGCGGGTGGCCGCGTCACCCAACTCGATGGCTCACCCCTTGCCTACAACAAGCCCGACATCCTCAACCCCTGGTTTGTCGCCAGAGCGTGACCCTGTTGGTGCGCTGAGCATCGCGCATATCGCGCAATAAAAAGAGGCCGGAGCGGGTTGCATACCCGTTCCGGCCTCTTTGCATCTGGCGCAGTTTTAAAAGACTTTCTTGAACGGCTTGATGGTGACCTTGGCGTAGACACCGGCGGTTACATAAGGGTCGGCATCGGCCCAGGCTTTGGCGTCAGCCAGCGAGGCAAACTCGGCGATGACAGTGCTGCCGGTAAAGCCCGCATCGGCCGGATCCTCGGCATCGATAGCCGGGTTGGGACCAGCGGTCAGCAGGCGACCTTCATCCTGCAGCGCTTGCAGCCGGGCCAGATGGGCAGGGCGAACCTGCTTGCGCAGTGGCAGGCTATCGGGGACATCTTCGGAGTAGATGAGATACCACATGAGAGGATCCTTTTCTGATGAGGGTTATTTTTTCAGCTGTTCTTTTTGTTCAGCCGGAATGTGGCGGTAGAGATAGACGCCGCTCAGCAGGGTAAAGACCAGTGTCATTCCCAGCAGGCCGAACACCTTGAAGTTGACCCACATCTCTTGCGGCATGTTGAACGCCACGTAGAGGTTGAGCAGGCCACAGACGGTAAAGAAGCCGACCCAGCCGAGATTGACCTTGTCCCAGACTGCATCGGGTGCCTGCAGCTCCTTGGCCAGCATCTGTTTGATCAGATTCTTGCCAAAGCCGTAGCGGCTGATGAGCAGACCCAGTGCGAACAGCACGTTGATGACAGTCACTTTCCACTTGATGAAGGTGTCATCGTGGAAGAAGACGGTGAGGCCGCCGAAGAAGCCGACCAGCAGGAAGGTAAAGAGCTGCATTTTCTCGACCTTGCGGTAGCGGATCCAGCTATAGGCGAGCTGCAGACCAGTAACGGCCACCAGTGCGCCAGTGGCCATGTAGATGTCGTAGAACTTGTAGACCGCAAAGAAAACGATAAGTGGAATAAATTCAATAAATTGCTTCATTGTTGGCGCCTAGTCCTCAAAGATGGCCTGCAAATTTTGCCCAGTCTACCTGCAAGGTGGACAACGGCAAATGAATAAGACCGCTCATTTTTAAGCCGGTTCCGCGCTGTCGCCAAACAGTTGGCGAGCAATAGATAGCCCCAGTCGCTGCTGATCGGCCAGCAGGTCGCGGATATGGCGCTCTTCAATCAAGGGGTTGAGCAGCACGGCCCGCAGCAGAGTGAGCTGTTGGGCACCGTAGCGCACTACCGCCCGCTGGGTGCGGGAGACAAAGCTGTGCCCTTCGGCGCGCTGGGCTTTTTGTAGCGCCACGTTGAAGGCATTGATCTGCTCGTTGGCCGTCTCGTCCAGCGGCTTGCCCTGCAGGTGGGGCGGAATGCAGCGGTAGGAGAGCAGGTTCATCACCGGAGCAGACATCAGCTCGAAGGCCTGATTGCTGGTGATAAGCTCAGCCATCAGTCTGGCCCGGTCGTAGTTGGCCTCGATAAGGTCGGCATAGCCCTGCTGGCCGAACAGCTGGAAGGCGGCATCCAGATAGAGGGCATTGGCCGGGCGGGTGCCCTCCAGCGTAAAGCGGCCCTGATCAAACGAGGTGGCTCGGATGGCGTAGGGGGCTTCGCGCTTGACCGCCATCATCAGGTCCGGCTGGCGGCAGAGCAGCATGCCGGTACCAAGCGGCACCAGCAGTTGCTTGTGGCCATCGAGGGTGACGGTATCAGCCCGCTCAATGCCGGTCAGCAGGTTTTGATAACGGGGGGAGAAGAGGGTCGGGCCGCCCCAGGCCGCATCCACGTGGAAGTGGATCTGCTCGCGCTCGGCGATGGCCGCCAGCTCCGGCAGTGGGTCGATGGAGCCAAAGTCGGTACTGCCCGCCACGCCGACCAGCGCCAGCACTTTCAATTTCTGTTCTTTGCACTGGAGCAGCGCCTGCTCCAGCGCAGCCAGACTGAGCCGGTTCTGCTCGTCGGTCTCGAGGCGCCAGACGCTGCGGGCGCCCAGCCCCAGCAGATCCATGCCCTTGTCGAAGGAGTAGTGCATCAGCCGGGAGCCGAGAATGACGGCGCCGCGATAGCCCTGCTCATAGAGGGCGAACAGGTTGTCGCCGCAGGCGCGGTTGCGCGCCAGCCAGAGGGCGGTGACGTTGGCGATGGTGCCGCCGCTGGTCATGACGCCGAGGGCGGCATCCTTGGCATGCATCTGTTCGCCGTAGAAGGCATCGTCCATGCCGTAGATGAGGCGGTGCAGCTTGGCCAGCACCTCCCGCTCCAGAAAGCTGAGCAGACGGGAGGACTCCATCTTCATCGGATTCTGGTTGAGCATCACCAGCAGGCGCGACAGCTCGGCGGTATAGGCCGGCAGTGGGGCCGTCATGTGGCCCATGTAGCGTGGCGAGGTGAGGTGAGAGGCGCCGGGCACCAGAGTGGCCAGCCGCGCCAGATACTCCTCGATGGAGAGG
This sequence comes from Aeromonas sp. YN13HZO-058, assembly GCF_001921245.1. Classification (NCBI taxonomy): domain Bacteria; kingdom Pseudomonadati; phylum Pseudomonadota; class Gammaproteobacteria; order Aeromonadales; family Aeromonadaceae; genus Aeromonas; species Aeromonas sp. YN13HZO-058. The sequence goes on from NZ_MQSY01000044.1 coordinate 53,901, forward strand.
CCGACCGCAGGCATGCGGGATTGATCGAGCTGATGGGTGAACTGGTCGCGCTGGTAGGGGGCCTGACTGTCATCCGAGTGGTGAAAATGTGCCAGCATGGCGCTCATTGCGTCGCCAAAGGCTGCATCCGGTTGTGTAAACAGCTCAGTCAACTTCATCAGGTTCTCCAGACCAGGTCACCGGGGTAGGTGTTTATGCCGCTTGTCTCGGGCATCGGCGGCAGAGCATACACCAAAGGTTGGCAGGTGGCAGCCACTCCATTTTTTAAGCGAACACTTGTACTCTGAAATGGTGCTGGGTAGAGTGAGCCACAGTTATTGTGGAGTCGATGTTATGAGTGGTGTGATGGATTACTCCCCCCGGGAGGAGCTGGCAAACCGGCTGAGTCACGGTGCGGGATTGTTGCTGGGGATTGTCGGGCTGGTGCTGTTGCTCATCAAGGGATGGGGACAGGGCACGCAGGCGCTGGTGAGCTACAGCCTCTATGGCGGTAGTCTGGTGCTGCTCTATCTCGCCTCGACCCTCTATCACAGCATGGCGGAAGGGCGAGCCAGACGCTGGTGCAAGGTGTTTGATCACTGCGCCATCTATCTGCTGATTGCCGGCACCTATACCCCCTTTCTGCTGGTGGCGCTCGATACGCCGCTGGCGAAGGGATTGATGGTGGTGATCTGGGCCCTGGCGCTGGCTGGCGTGGTGTTCAAGCTGGTATTTATCAACCGCTTCAAGAAGTTGTCGCTCTTTACCTACCTGATGCTGGGTTGGCTGTCGCTGGTGGTCATCTACCAGCTCTACATCCATCTGGCCGGTGAGGGGCTGTTGCTGCTCGGGCTTGGCGGCCTTATCTACAGCCTCGGGGTCATCTTCTATGTGGCCAAGCAGATCCCCTATAACCATGCCATCTGGCATCTCTTTGTGCTGGGTGGCAGCGTTTGTCACTTTATGGCTATTTACGGCTACGTCGCCTAACGTCGTGCAACTAGCCCTTAATTGGTATTTTTAGCGCGTAAAAGGATAAATTCGTGCGGTATCACACAGTTGGCAACTGCGTTTGCTGACAAGCTAGGACCAGTTCAATTCGCAAAGGATGCACGAAATGAGTGAAATCGCGCTTTCCATCAGCATGTTGTCGCTGGTGGCAGTGCTAGGACTCTGGCTGGGAAACTGGCGAGTCTATGGCGTTGGGTTAGGGATAGGGGGGGTGCTGTTCGGCGGCATCATAGTGGGTCACTTTGCCGGGGTGTCGGATCTCGCTCTGGATGAGCACACTCTTCACTTTATTCAAGAATTTGGCCTGATCCTGTTTGTCTATACCATCGGCATCCAGGTCGGTCCGGGTTTCTTCTCGTCACTGCGCAGTTCGGGTCTCAAGCTCAATGCGTTTGCCGCCTTGCTGGTCATCCTTGGTTGCGTGGTGGCGGCTGCGCTGCACCAACTGTTTGATGTACCGCTACCGGTGATCCTCGGCGTATTTTCCGGTGCGGTTACCAATACACCGTCACTCGGTGCGGGCCAGCAGATCCTGGCCGAGCTGGGCGCTGCGCCCGGTTCGACCGGTTTGATGGGGATGGGCTATGCAGTTGCCTATCCATTCGGCATCTGTGGCATTTTGCTCACCATGTGGCTGGTTCGGGTGTTCTTTCGCATCAAGATCGACGATGAAGCCGCCCAATTCGAGCTGCAGACCGGTAAAACCAAGGAGAGCTTGCAGACCATCAACATCGCGGTGCGCAACCCCAATATGCACGGCCTGATGCTGAGCGAGATCCCGAGTCTCGACGAGTCGGATGTGATCTGCTCCCGTCTCAAGCGTGGCGACGAGTTGATGGTGCCGCGGCCGGAGTCCCGTATCGAACTGGGTGACTTGCTGCACCTGGTCGGTGAGCGTCACGCGCTGCACAAGGTGTTGCTGGTGCTGGGGGAGGAGGTGGAGACCTCGCTCTCGACCCGGGGCACCGATCTGCGAGTAGAGCGGGTGGTGGTAACCAACGAGCAGGTTCTTGGCAAGAAGATCCGCGATCTTGACATCAAACAGCGCTATGACGTGGTGATCTCCCGTCTCAACCGCGCCGGTATCGAGCTGGTGCCGACCAGTCAGACCAGCCTGCAGTTTGGTGACATCCTCAACCTGGTGGGGCGCCTCGACGCCATCGAAGCGGTCACCAATGTGGTCGGTAACGTGCAGCAAAAACTGCAACAGGTGCAGATGTTGCCGGTATTTATCGGGATCGGTCTCGGTGTGTTGCTCGGCTCCATCCCCTTCTATCTACCCGGTTTCCCAGCCGCCCTCAAATTGGGTCTGGCTGGCGGGCCGCTGGTGGTGGCGCTGATCCTGTCGCGGATCGGCAGTATCGGCAAGCTCTACTGGTTCATGCCCCCCAGTGCCAACCTGGCGCTGCGCGAAATTGGCATCGTGCTGTTTCTGGCGGTAGTGGGCTTCAAGTCGGGGGCGGGTTTTATCGATACCCTGATCAATGGTGATGGCCCGGCCTGGATGCTCTACGGCATGGCGATCACCCTGATCCCGCTGCTGGTGGTCGGTGTGCTGGCGCGCCTCTACGGCAAGATGAACTATCTGACCCTGTGCGGTTTGCTGGCCGGCTCCATGACTGATCCTCCCGCGCTGGCCTTTGCCAACGCCATGCACCCGACCAGTGGTGCCAGTGCGCTCTCATACGCCACTGTCTACCCCCTGGTGATGTTCCTGCGGATCATCTCGCCACAACTGCTGGCTATTATCCTCTGGGCGGGAGCCTAGGGTTAATCCTGACGGGAGCATGCCTTGTCATGCTCCCGTCATCATTCTGTAATTTATTGATAATTTTGGTTTTTACCATTCTCGTAACCTCGTTTTACACACTTCTGTCTGGCTGAACAGTTCAGCCTCAAATCGGTCTATCCTTTCGAATTTTCGAGCTGGTTATTTTTCCCCTCAGTCTGCAAAGTAGGCTGTGGCTTATTGCATTCAAATCAGGATTCAGGAGAGAACATGATCACCAATGCCGTTACCTTGGAACAGGGCGTAACCGTAACCCAACTCAAAGGACAAATTTATCTGGTTGCCGCAGATGGCAGCCGGAAGCTGTTGGCTGAAGGGGATGTGCTGCCGAAAGGGGCTGTGATCATGTCGCCGGATGGCGCCAGTTTCATGGGCGGCGGACAGTCGTTCAATGTGCAACCGGCCAGCGAGCAGAGTGAGCCTGCCGAAGAGGGGGATGCCCCCCAGTTGGCGCAAAACGGCGCTGCAGGTACTCCTGATGATATCAATGCTCTGCAACAGGCCATTTTGGGTGGCGCTGATCCGACCCAGGCCTTTGAAGCCTCCGCAGCTGGCGGCGCACCTGCTGCTGGCGGTGGCGGTATCGGTGGTGTTGCCGGCTCCAGTGGTAACGGCGGTTTTGTCACCATCGATCGTACCGGTGATGCAACCATTGCCGAAGCCACTTTCGATACCACCTACAACACCAATGGCGAGCCACCGCTTGGGGCTGCTGGCGAAGATGAAGTATTTGACCTGACACCTCCCACCATTTCCGTGGTTGCGCCAGATAACACCAATGACACTACTCCGACCCTGACCGGGACCACGGATGCTCCCGTTGGCAGCACCGTGACCCTGCTGGTCACCGATGCAAACGGTAATCAACAAACCCTGACCGCTATCGTCACACCCGCTGGCACCTTCACCGTGGATGTGGTTACCCCCTTGGCCGAAGGCTCTTATACCGTTACAGCCACAGTGACCGATCCTGCGGGTAATACCGACAGTGCGACTGATGATGGTAGTGTGGACAGCCAGATTGACCAGGATGGCGACGGCGTGACCGTCACGATCGACAGCATGACTGACGACACCGGCAGCTCTGCAACGGACTTCATC